>NZ_JACJSC010000037.1 GCF_014697575.1 Planktothrix sp. FACHB-1365
TTAATAAGTCTAATTTAAGAACAATAAAACCTTCTTGTTCTTGACAAGTGAACACCGTAATATTCGGGAGGTCGAAGCACACGCTCTAGTTGAAAGTCCATATTCAGTCGGAGTGTAAAACGTAGCTTAAGCGAAATTTTACACTATTTATTGAGGAGAGCCGATTTAGCGTGGGAGCAACTGATTGATTATTATAGCCTCCGCTTCCAAATTGAATTTAATTTTCGTGATGCCAAACAATTCTGGGGGTTAGAAGATTTTATGAATGTTAGCCCAACTGCTGTGACTAATGCAGCTAACTTGTCATTTTTTATGGTCAATCTTTCTCACCTATTATTAGAGCAACTTCCTCAATTTTTACCCAACTCCGGTGTAATTGACCTCAAAGCCCACTTCCGGGGTTATAAATATGTTGAAGAAACCATTAAACTACTTGTGGAAAAACCTGAGCCAGTTTTATTGGCTCAGATTTTGGCAAGGATTAGCTGTCTGGGTCGTGTTCATCAGACTCGGGTTTCTTCTACTCCTTCCTAAAATTGGCGAAGGTATTGTGCAAGAAACCGGGTTTCTGCGTATGTGAGCAGTGATCGCAACTTATTAGACGCCAAGGTGACAGTATCTTGATGGCTCCCCAGCAGTAGTAATATAACTTGAACGTCTCGAAGGTCAAGGAAATTTTAGAGAGAAACGAGGCAATTGTCAACCGGGAATCTCCGTAAAATTACGGGGATTTTTTTTGAAAATTAAAGGCTTAAAATTCCGAATAATTACTGAGTGATTTCCCGGTAAAATCTGTTACCATAAACCCAAAGAATTAAATAGTTATTGATTGCGATCTGCCCAGATCATCGATTTTAATTTACAACTTTAGGGTTTAAAAGTCCCATGCTTAGACAATCTGACGTAGCGCGAATTTTAGGAGTTTCCCATCAACGAGTCTCTCAATTAAGATTGAGACACCGCATTGAGTTTGCTTGGGATGAAGACTTAAGAACGTGGGTGACAACACCCGAAGAAGTGGAACACTTCTTAGAATGTCGAGCCAAGCGTTCTGCTCTGGTTTATCATCAGGAACCCTCCTTGTCTATAGTGCGTAGCACTAGGGAATAGGGAATAGGGAATAGGGAATAGGGAATAAGTTGGCTAAATTTAGACCTGTCAACCACTGTTTAAGTTTTTTTTCAGGCACTGGAGGACTGTACTTCTAACAGCAGGGTAGGATTTTGTCTAAACTCTTGTTTTAAAGGGAGTTCAATGACAAATTCTGTGCCTTTTCCTAATTCTGAATAGCAGGTTAATTTACCCTGATGTTTGGCAATAATTTGATAACTAATAGCCAACCCTAAACCCGTTCCTTTTCCAACGGGTTTTGTCGTAAAAAAGGGTTCAAATAAACGATGTTTGACTCGATCTGTCATTCCAGGGCCATTGTCAGTAATGCGGATCACCACTCGATTCATGTCATTCAATTCGGTGTGAATCCGAATAGTTGGGGAAGTGGAAGAAATCTGCCATCCCACCGTCGGGGAATTCAAGCGCTGGGGAGGATGAATAAACTTAGATTCTCCTTCTAATAACGCATCAATGGCATTACTAAGAACATTCATAAAAACTTGATTCAACTGACCGGGATAACATTCAGTTTTCGGTAAGTTACCATATTCTTTAATTACTTGAATGGAGGGATTTCGTTTTTCCCTAGGGCTACCTGCTTGGGGGCGAAGTCGATGTTGTAAAATTAATAAAGTATTCTCCAACCCATCATGAATATTCACAGGTTTCATGTCTGCTTCATCCAAGCGAGAAAAATTCCGTAGGGAGAGCACAATTTCTCGAATTCGGTTGGCTCCGACTTCCATAGAAGATAAAATTTTAGGTAAATCATCGAGGATAAAATTTAACTCAATGGTTTCTTGATGTTGTAGAATTTCAGCATGGGGTTGGGGATAATACTGTTGATACAAGGCGATTAATTCTAATAGGTCTTGGATATATTGACTGGCATAGGTAATATTGCCATAAATAAACGTGATCGGGTTATTAATTTCATGGGCAATTCCAGCGACTAATTGACCTAAACTGGATAATTTTTCGGTTTGAATCAGTTGAGCTTGTGCTTGTCCTAATTCTCTTAAGGTGAGTTCTAATTGTTGCGCTTTAGCGCGTTCTCTGGCTTCTGATTGGCGTAGAGCTTCTTCTGTTTTTTTGCGATCGCTAATATCTTTAACGGTTCCCGTCATTCGTAGGGGTTGTTGTTGTTCATCGTGCACCACAACTTTACCATGATTGAGAATCCATTTCCATTCCCCAGCATGGCTTAACATTCGATGTTCCATTTCACAAAATGGGGTTTCTCCGGCTAAATGTTGTTTCAGAACAGCAATTACCGATTCTCGATCATCAGGATGAACTAACTTTAACCAAGAACGAGCTTTTCCTTGAATTTTGTTGGTGTCATACCCTAACATCGAACTCCATTGGGGACTAAAATAAACTTCTCCACTGACTAAATTCCAATCCCATAATCCTTGATCCGTTCCGGCTAAGGCTAATTTTAACCGTTCTTCACTGGCTTTCAAAGCTTCCGAGGCTTGGCGTTTTTCAGTAATATCAAAAATAGCACCATTTAACCAACAAGTTGATTCTTCATCGGTCAAAATAACTTGTCCTTTCTCATAAACCCAGCGAATGGTTCCATCTATCCCAATTAAGCGATATTCTAAAATATAAGGCTGTCGAGATTCTAAACTGACCCGAATTTTTCGCTTAACGGTCTCTAAATCATCGGCATGAATAATACTATTAAAAGAGCGGACTCGATTTTGAATAAAATCACTAGGGGGATATCCCGTAATCGTTTCAATCCCTTGACTGAGAAACACCATCATCCGGTCTTCTTCTAAAATTCCCCGATAGACTGCACCGGGAATATTCGAGACTAAGGAACGAAATTCTCCTTGACGTTCCCGTAATGTTCGTTCAATTTGTTTGCGATCGCTAATATCTCGTGCAAAGGCACATTGATATTCTTTTCCATTAAAATTGAGATGACTAATGGTAATTTCAACTGGAAAAACTCGGTTATGTTTGGTACGATGGCGAGCTTCAATATTCAAAGATCCACAACGCCTTAAAATTTTCCAATGTAATGCCCAAGAGGATTCAGGAAAATCAGGATTAATATTATGAATGGTCAACTTTAATAATTCTTCAGGTGCATAACCCAGAGACCGACAAGCCGCATCATTCACATATAAAATTTGTCCGTCTTCTCCCACCCAAAAAATCGCATCGGCGGCTTTATCAATGGAAAATTTAGTTAGTTTCAGGACTTCTTCTAGGGGTTCATGGAGATTTAATTTAATCGGAAAAGTCGTATCTAATCTAAATAAGTAAGAGAAATTGACTCGAAGTTTATCTAATTTTGAAGAGGTTTGAGAAGAAATAATTTGATGATGGCAACTTTCACAACTCTTGAAAAATTCAACCGATGGGGTAGGTGGAAAAATCCCCGTGGCGGATTGAGTCAGTAGGGGAATCAATCTCCCGACGCTCCCCAAAAACAAAACTGTAAACACAGCTTGACTGATACCGAGGACACTATGGGTAGGATAGAACCCTCGCAACAGATAGATCAGATGAAGTGTTCCATTGGCGATTAAACCCAAAATTAACAATGTCCCCAGGGACAACTGAGGTTGAGCGGTCGAAGGCTGGAAGGAAAACCGGGTTAAGACTCGACGCACCCAGGACGTTGATTCTACCGTTGGGGATGTCTGTAATTCTGAGACTCTGAGTTGACGATAAATCAGCCACCCCGCTAAGGCGTACTGAGCTATAATCATTAGCCCTTCTGTACCCAGAATAGAGGGTTGTAGGGGAATATTACTGGTGGCGTTGGGATAACAGAGGGGTGCAAATCCCTCTAAAATAATGGTATTTTCAAAAAAGGCTTTAAAAAATTCAAACATTCGCTTTAAATTGCCGATGATTTTAGAGAGGGCAATAGCAGAGTTAATAGACTTTTTGGAGAAAAAGCCCTGATCTTGATTGTGTACCACCCTGAATCTAAGGACTCTGTTATGCTGGCTTTATTGTAAGAAATTATTTAACGTTACTCTACAAATTAATACAAGTTGTTATACTTTTATTGAGTTATTTAAAGTTTTCTATCATTTTATCTCAATTTATCCGCCTAAATCCCCCCTTCGGCAAGCTCAGGGCATAGCCTTAAAAAGGGAGACTTAGAAGGGTGATTCCCCAAAAAAAGGGGGTTTCAGGAGATGATCTAATTTAAGACCCAGTTGACTAACATTCGCACGCCATAACCTGTTGCTCCGGCGGTATTATAACCGTTGTCTTTCTCCGTCCAAACTGGGCCAGCGACATCTAAATGAGCCCAGGGGGTTTTTTCTACAAATTGTTTCAGGAATAAGGTGGCTGTGATCGAACCCCCTGCCCTTGGCCCAGTATTTTTCATGTCGGCGTGCATGGCTTTTAATCCTTCAAAATATTTCTCTTCTAAGGGCATTCGCCAGAGTTTTTCACCGGATGTTTTGGCTGCGGTTTCTAACTCTTGAGCTAAGGTATCATCAGGACTCCATAACCCCGCAATATCATCGCCTAATGCAATAATACAAGCCCCTGTTAAGGTGGCTAAATCAATCATGGCATCCACCCCTAATTTGTCTGCAAAAACCAGGGCATCCGCTAAAGTTAATCGTCCTTCTGCATCGGTATTATTCACTTCAATAGTTTTACCATTAGAAGCTTTGAGAAAGTCTCCAGGGTGCATGGCGTGACCACTAATCATATTTTCGGTCACGGCACTAATAAAATGCACTTCCACATCGGGTTTTAATTGACCAATAACTTTTGCCGCCCCAAAGGTTGCCGCCGCCCCTCCCATATCCATTTTCATCATTTCAATCCCACTACCACTCACTTTCAGATTCAACCCGCCAGAATCAAAGGTTAATCCTTTACCAATAATGGCTAATTTGCGGCGTGGCGTTCCTTCAGGACGGTAGATTAAATGAATAAATTTAGGGGGTAAATCCGAAGCTTGAGCTACTCCTAAAAATGCCCCCATCCCTAATTTTTCACAGTCTTCTTTTTCCAGAATATTGAGTTCAAAACCGTAGGTTTCAGCGAGATTTTTTGCCATATCTGCCATTGTAATCGGGTTGATTTCATTAGCAGGAGCGGCGACTAATTCCCGTGCTAAAATGACACCCGAACAGATATTTTGAGCACGAGTAATGGCAGTTTCTGTTCCCGGTAAACCCAATAATTCAATCTGTGTAATGCCGTGACCTTTTTCGTCGGGTTCTGACTTAAATCGAGTATCTTGATAAAGGGCTAATTCAATGCCTTCAGTTATCGCTTGGGCGGTGGCTTCTGCTGTTTCAAAAATCGGTAAGCTCACCCCAACCGTTTTGGCTTTTAGGGATTTTGCGGTTTTGGCAATACTAGCAGCCGCCCGTCGTAAAGTATCTAATTGTAATTTATCCCCTTGACCTAAACCGACTAAAATCACTTTCCGAATCAAGCTATTTCCCCCGACGCGAGTGGAAATATTACTATCGGTTTTTGCCTTAAATTCGGTTTCTTCAATTAACTCTTTTAAGGTTCCTGCCAACTTTTCGTCTAAGGTGGCAAAGTCTCCCGTTAATTCAACTTGATCATCAAATAAACCTAGAGCGAGGACATCGCCTGACCAGTCTAAGGGGGATGTGTTTGTTGCTATAAATTCCATTGTTGTTTTCGTCTCAGTTACTCTAAAAAATATAAACCGTTTTCGGGTTCAGGAGGGAAGAAAAGCGTAAAGGTGAACCGGATTTTCGGTATTTTCTTGAAAAACTATGATTCCTGATGGTTAAATCTGATTTATTGTGTCCAGGTTTCGTGCCAGATTTTTCCTCCCACTTCCACACCACACAGGTCGCTGGTGGCTTCCAAAATCATACGGTTTTTGGCTGTTAATTGCAAGTGAATTTTTCCGTGCATGGTATCTCGACAACGAAAGATTAAGCCTTGTTCTGTTGGTGCTCTTAATAACGTTCCAGGGTGATCCGTTGTTGCGATTAATGACACTTCATACTGTTCATTTTTAGCGTTCATCACCCATTTTCCCCAAGGTTCAATTTCCCAATGTACCTCGGAATTCCAAGGCACAAATTCATAAAATTTGCCTTGATAATGAATCCCGACCAAAGCAACGGATTCAGACCACCATAACACCCCCCGTTGTCCACCTCCTGCGGTTAAGGCTAAATCCGGTTCTCCATTGAAACTATTACAATTGACCCAAAACCATTGTTTGGGAAAACTCCCGCCCCAATTTTTTTCACTGTAGGCTGGGGCTTTTTCAAACTCATAAATTCTCCCATTCCAATTAATCCAACCTGTTGCTAAACCATGAGCCATTAAAATTTGCCATCCGGGTTCAAAAATTTGTAAAAAAGATAACCATCCGGCGGTTGATTGTTGGGGTTGATCAGGATTTCCCCAGCCATAAATCGGTTGAATTTTGTATTGCCAATGACAAAATTGATTCGTAGCGGGATCAGATAATTTTCCTTGATGAAAGGTGGCAGTTCCTTGATAGCCTTGGTGAATATAACGCTCAAAAATTTCCGGTTCTAAATATCCGGGGGAGGCGGTTAAATCTGTTTTTCCCCAATGTCCTAATGCCAGTTGATCGGAGGTTGCCCAAAATTTTTTAACATCGGGAAAGGTGCGACATAAATATTGATCATCTGGCCCTAAAATTTGCGCGCCTCCCCCACTGTGGGGTTGATTTCCGATCGGATCTTCGATAGAATACATAAAGGCAAAGGTTTGTTTTTCTGGGGGTAAGGTAACTCGATAATACCACCCCTCAAAAAATCGGCGATCGCTTCCATCCCAATGATATCCACTATGGGGCGTTTGTAAAGGGTTCAATTGACGAGTCAAATTAAACATAAGCGTATTAAAATTATAGAGTAGGGAACAGGGAACAGGGAACAAATAACCGGAGTATTAGTATTTTAGGGGATTTCTATACCTAAATTATGGCTTTGAGTGCTATCCTGAAATAACGGATAAAAACCCAAATCGTAGTGAGTCCTTTAGGACTCTCTTCCCTCTTAAATTAAGTTAAGAAAGCCCTGAAGGGCTTACTACAGGTTATGAATGATATTCCAGGTTGGCGTTTATCTTTAACAAGTGCATTACACCGAAATCGCCATTTAGTTTATTCTCGTTATTTCCAATTAGCAACGGTTGGTTTAGAAGGTCGTCCGGCGAATAGAACGGTTGTATTTCGGGGGTTTTTACCGGAAACCAATCAACTGCAAATAATTACGGATAGTCGCAGTCAAAAAGTTAATCAAATTCAGAATTATGCTTGGGGAGAAGTCTGTTGGTATTTCCCAGAAACCCGTGAGCAATTTCGTCTATTTGGGGAATTAAAATTGATTTCCGATAGCTATCCTGATTTAACCTTAACCACCGCTAGAACAACCCTTTGGCAATTCTTATCAAATGCGGCAAAACAACAATTTTACTGGCCAGATTCTCGCCAACCTCGTTCAGAATCTACCGCTTTTAACCCCCTAGCTATTATTCCCCTTGAACCTCCGTCTAATTTTATTTTATTATTACTTGAACCCCAGGAAGTTGATCATTTAGACCTCCAAGGAGAACCTCAAAATCGTACCCTTTATTATTATAATTCTGAACAAGGTTGGTTAACAGAAATTGTTAATCCTTAAACAGGCTGTCAACAGTCAACAGTCAACAGCCAACCTTTGATCTCAATTTCCTCTGGCGGCTTTAATATTGGGTAAAGCAGAGCCATAATTGACTCGACACCCCAAATTAAATAAACTGGAACTACATTCTAGGGGAACAACTTGTTCACCTAATAAGGCGCTACAGCTAACATAATTATCATTATTTGTATCTTTCAACACACATTCAATGGGTTTCGCGCCTGAACTATTTGTCCACAGTTTCATCCCAAATTCTGCAACCCAATGTTGATAAAAGAAAGCCAAAATCCCAATTCCTAACAGCACAATTGCCAGTAATGTAATTCTGACTTTCCAACTACTCAGAATATTCCCCAAAAACCCTTTGATACTGTCCATGATTGATGCAGTCATCGGGGTTGCTGTATCTACAGGTTGATTCTCTGTCATAGTATCGTTCCTCTAAAATAAGGGCTGCTGAGGTTAAATCCGATTTAAGTTTAACGCTCAGGGTCTTACTTTCGTATTTTAACTGACTTTACTGAAGTTCAAACTGGATTTACACCAATAGGTATAGGGATTTTTAGGGACATCCCATTAATATACTAACGCTATTCTGCTTTAATCTTATCTAATAATTGATAAAAAGGTTGCCAATTATCCTCAACCGTAATCGGTTCCCAAATTGCCTCAATTTCAGGACGAACAATCACCACTTGAGGATTATAGTCTTTTAACCGTTGTTTGATTTCATCGAGTTCGGGATAGGATAAAGTTTGTAAATGATGATAATACAGTTGTCGCCAACGATCTAAATGCTGCATGGGTTCAGCGTCTTTTAAAATATTTTGCGGTTCGTCTTGCCATTGCTCACAAAACTGTTCTCGCAGTTGAATGAAAAAGTCATGATAATGAATCAAATTATCTTTCAGTAAATTAATCGTAATTTGCAAAAGTTCTTCGGCTTCTGGTGTGGGAATTTGGGAAAATCCCAAACGATTAATCATCCGTTGACGATAGAAATCTCGATAATACTGTTGAAATAAAGTTAACCCGGCTTGAAGGTCTTCTGAAGGAATGACTAAAGATAACGGTTTTTGTAATAACTCTAAGTTTCCTTCACAAACAAAGGGTTGATTTCCATAACAATATAATCCTCCATAATCAAAATAGGCGGCGGTAAATCGGAGGTTATAGTGAGGCATAAAGGCGTAGGGGCCATAATCGAAACTTTCCCCCGTAATTGACAGATTATCGGTATTTAAGACCCCATGACAAAACCCTGAAGCCATCCATTGTGCGGCTAATTCTGCGACTCGTTTGACTAATTCCGCATAAAATAAAGCATAGCGATCGCGTTCTGATGTTAAATTAGAATAATAATAAGTAATCACATGATCTAACAATTTTTCGATTAAATCCGGTCGTTTAAAATAGTGCAGTCGTTCAAAGGTTCCGAAGCGAATATGAGAACGACTAAACCGCACCATAACGGATGAGCGAGTCGGGGACGGTTCATCTCCTCGCCAGAGTTGTTCTCCGGTTTCAATTAAACTTAAACAGCGAGACGTTCTTACCTTCATTCGATGCAACATTTCAGCCGCTAAAACTTCCCGGACTCCGCCTTTTAAGGTTAGTCTTCCGTCGGCATTTCTGGAGTAGGGCGTTCTTCCCGATCCCTTTGTGCCAAAATCATATAATTCCCCATCTATTCCCCGCACTTGACCATATAAAAACCCCCGTCCATCTCCCAAATAGGGGTTATATTCTCCAAATTGATAACCGTGATAGCGCATGGCTAATAAGGGTTGCACGGTTTCAAATTTGCCAAAGGCTTCGATAAAATGCTCGTCTGTAACGGTTTCAGGGTTGAGTCCTAACTGGGTTAAAACTGCATCATTACGAAACCGCAGGATATGGAGCCCAAACTCACTGGCTGCTACAACATCGGAATAGTCACCGCCTAACGCCTCAAATGCGGGTTCATAGTCGAGGTGCAGGAACGGATTAGACATAAAATCCCCAATGATAACTTATTGACAATATTAGCCTAATTTTTAAATCCTGTCAATTTCTTATGTTTAAAAATCTTAAATTCCCTATCAGATATCCAGGGATAAATGCTATTATTTTTTGGGAATCATTCACCCTATCTCAATATTTTTAATAGCGTAATAAAACAGGAGTTAAGTCAATGAGTGAATTAATTAAAGCAATTCAAACGGGAGAAATTGAGAAAGTTCAAGCTTGTTTCAATCAAACCCTTGATCTAAATGCTCAGGATGAAAAGGGAAATACGGCATTAATTACCGCCATTAATTTAGGGCAAAAAGAGATAGTAAAACTATTATTAGAAGCCGGAGCCAATGTCAACAGTAGCGATAATGATGGTTGGACTCCCTTAATGGAAGCCTCAGCGAGTGGTAACTTAGAAATTGTGCAGTTATTATTAGAGTCTGGTGCAGAGATTAACGCTAAAACCAATTTTGATTTAACCGTATTAATGGCAGCCGCAGGAAGCGGACATAAACCGATTGTCGAATTCTTATTAAATCGAGGAGCAGATTTAACCGCTAAAGATCAGAATAGTTGGACAGCTTTAATTTGGGCTGCTTCTGAGAAACATACCGAAGTTGTAGAATACATTAAACAATTTCGAGATCATGATTAAAATAGGGAGTGAAGCGGGCAGGGATACCCGCTTACAATCCACTATCAACTCATCTTACAAATTAAGAATTACAAATTACAAGATTCGTAATTCGTAATTCGTAATTCGTAATTCGTAATTCTTATTATTCGTCCTCATCATCCTCATCATCTTCGTATTCATCATCAATCAACTCGTCATCGAGAATAGAGGACAATAAAGGATCATCTTCACTATCTTCATAGAACGCCTTACTGGTTTTACCGGGTTTCGCAGGAGGAGTTTCCCGTTCAAAACTGCTATAAACCCGTGCAGTTTGGTCATCCAGTACCACATCTCGCAGTTCGTCTTCGTCCTCTTCATCCAAATACAAGCTGCCATTATCAAAGCCATAGTCAGCACCACCCGCTTCCTCATAGGCATTGAAACCAGTTCCGGCCGGAATCAGACGTCCGATAATCACGTTTTCTTTCAGACCCCGTAACCAGTCGGATTTTCCTTCGATAGCGGCTTCTGTTAATACCCGTGTGGTTTCTTGGAAACTCGCCGCCGAAATAAAGCTATCGGTATTTAAGGAGGCTTTAGTAATCCCCAATAACACCGGAGTATATTTCGCTGGAGCACTTCCAGTAATGGACATGGCATCATTCACCTGTTCCACCTGGCGCAATTCTACCAGTTCTCCGGGTAACATCGTCGTATCCCCGCCATCATCAATCCGCACTTTCGAGGTCATCTGACGGACAATCACCTCAATATGCTTATCGGAAATATCAATCCCCTGAGACTGATAGACCGACTGCACCTCGTTCACCAAGAAGGTTTGACACTGTTGGAAACTGCCCAACGCCGCATCATACATTCCTTCCCCTTGTTCGAGATAATGATCATAGAACACTTCCAGAATCTCATGGGGATTAGACGGGCCATCGGTCAGAGGTTGTCCGGCATCTACTTTTTGACCATCAGACACTAATGGGGTTTGACCAGAGGTTAAGGGATAATCCGTAACAGTGCCATCGCTTTCGACCACCCGCAATTCGGCAATATCCTCATCCATCGAGACTTGGGCGGTTCCTGGGCGGCGGGCTAAAATACAAGCTTCCTTGGGTTTGCGAGCTTCTAACAATTCTTCAATCCGAGGCAACCCTTGAATAATATCCCCGGTTTTGGCTCGTTCAAACACCAATAATACTAGGTTATCCCCCCGTTGTACCAAATCCCCATCTTTAACATGGAGAATTGCACCCGGAGACACCCGGTAAGGACGACCCCGACGCATCGTAATCTGATTTCCCGTTACAGGTGTCGTACCCGCACCCACGATTTTGTCGCCCAACGCAATCACTTGACCCGACTCCGGCAAAATCACCCCGGTCGCAATTTCAGCCCCTTCCACCAACAGTTGACCCAGTTTCACATCCGGTTTCACCCCTTCTGGGAAATCAATAGTGGTTTGGTCAATATCCCGTACCACCAAACAACGGCGCAGAATTTCCGACCCCGACCGAATCCCCTGAATAATGCCATATTCCTTACACAGAATCTCGGTGCGGGTAACAACAGCCCCCTTCTCAATTTCCAGTCCGTCATGAACCAGTAACCGCGTCCGGGTGCTTCCCTGGGTGGCATCAGCCGTTACGTCCCGACGAATTACCAAAGACTCTAAAATCACCAACTGTAACCGCATGACATCGGGGCTACTTTCATCGGGAAGTAACTCAATATCCGCCGCTAACTGAGGGGCTTCCGTGCCAATACTAATCACCAACTGGGTTCGCAGCAGTTCCACCCCTTCCACAGACCGCACCCGTTCCCCATCTTTGTAGGTTAAGCGTTGCACAGCCCGCAGAGCAATAGACTCATTTAAAGACTCCTGAGATGGAACAGGAGGAGTTTCAGGAACACTAAACTCCACAACGGGACGCAACAACAATGCAGGGCCTTCGGGGGTTTCCACATATTCCACATAATGCAAGTCTGGAGAGATAATCCCTGGAATCACCTCTTGACCGGGATTAACAATCTGGCCATCAATCGCCATCACCATTTCCGGGTCATCGACTAAATGCAGTTCCCCCGATTTGATCACGATTTCTCGGAGAATATCATTTTTCTGAGTTACTTCGATCACCCCGTTGGTTTGACAGAAGATATCCTTGACCACTTCGGTTCCGGCTTCTACATACTGTCCATCCTCAGTTAACAGTAAGGAAATATCCTTATTCACCTCATGGCATTCTTCAGGAATCCATAACAGAGTCCCCCCCTGGGTGACTTCATAACCTTGTTTCCCCTTACCCCGTTTGGCGACTTCCACCCCGGCGTATTTGATAATCCCCCCGGTTTTTGTCCGGTAGCTATCGTCCATGAGTTCTGCAATCACATCATGGTTTTCTACCTTGGAACCGGGACTAACTTTCAGCAAGAAGCGGTGATTACTATTGGTCTCAATAATGTATTGTTCCCGTCCCTGCATTTGTACCAACCGCACCAAGGCTTCATCCAGGAGCACAGAGGCGGTAATAATCTCAATTTCACGGGGTAACTCATCGGGGCCAATTTGTTCGCGAATTCGGACTAATCCCCCATGTTCAGAGACGAGTTTGGTTTGGGCGAGAACGCTTCCCGGTTCTACCGAATCTCCGTTTTTAACCGCAGGTTCAGCCCCAGGAGGTAAGTTATAAACTTCTCCCCCTAAAACCCAAATCAGACCCCCCCGTTGGGCGATACGGGTCATATTTCCTTGACGGTCGGTTTTCTCTTCGGGAACCACATCCGCAAACTTGACTTCCCCAGCCAAATCCGTCGCCACATCTTTAGTAGCTTTTTCCGTTGTCTTCCGGGCTGTCCGACCTCCGGCGGGAATTTCTGCAAGAATTTGGTCAGCTTTTACCCGTTGACCATCTTGGACAACAATCGTTATCCCCTGGGAAAGGCTGTGTTTTTCTTGTTTTTTGTTTTCACTGTCTACCACAATATGGCCATTGCTTTCCACAATGAACGCATCATCTCCGTGACGGGTACGGAAGGGACGGACACGTAAGGTTTTCGGGAACTTAACAACTCCATCACTATGGGCACGAATCACCGCAGCCGCTTCGGCGGTAAACACCCCCCCAGTGTGGAATGTTCGCATCGTTAACTGGGTTCCCGGTTCGCCAATACTTTGAGCCGCGATAATTCCAATGGCTTCCCCTAAATCCACATTATGACCGTGGGCTAAACTCCACCCATAGCACGTTTGACAGACAGAGCGGTTGGCTTCACAAGTCAGGGGTGAGCGTAAAAACACCTCCTGAACCCCAGCATCCTGAATGGCGACAGCTAACTCCTCACTAACCGCCTGATTTTTAACCGCCTGTTCCCCTTGATATTCAACAATTTCTCCGGTTTCGGGATGGCGAACATCTTCCCCTAACACCCGACCCATGAGTCGGTCTTTTAGGGGAATTAACACCCGGTCGCCATCGGTCATGCTGCGAATCCGAATCCCCCGTGTTGTTCCACAGTCAATTTCTCGCAGAATCACATCCTGGGAAACGTCTACTAAACGACGAGTTAAATACCCAGAATCGGCGGTTCGCAAAGCGGTATCTACCAACCCTTTCCGCGCCCCATAGGAAGAAATAATATATTCTGTTACCGTTAAACCTTCACGGAAATTCGTTTTAATCGGTAAATCGATAATTTCCCCTTGGGGGTCAGCCATTAATCCCCGCATTCCCACTAACTGACGAACCTGGGAAATATTTCCCCGTGCGCCAGAGAATGCCATCATATAAACAGAGTTTAACGGATTACTGGCTTTGAAGTTTTCTACCACATGATCTTTTAAGGTTTCGGAAGTACCATTCCAAGTATCAATTACCTTTTGGAAACGTTCAACTTCAGTAATTTCCCCCTTCATATAACGGCGTTCTGTGTTGCGAATTTCTTCTTCTGCTTCTTCTAAGAGCACTCGTTTGGACGGGGGAACTTGTAAATCATCTACACTAATCGAAACCCCAGCTTTTGTGGCATAGCGGAATCCCAAATCCTTTAATTCATCAGCAATTTGGGCGGTTCTGGCTGTACCATGATTCATAAAAGCCCAGGACATTAATTTTTTTAATTGTCCTTTATCAATCACTTGATTCCGAAAGATTTTTTTCATAATAGGGAATAGGAAATAGAACGTAGTAAGCCCTAAAGGGCTGAGAGTCCTGAAGGACTCACTACTGTAGTAAGCCCTAAAGGGCTGAGAGTCCTGAAGGACTCACTACTGTAGTAAGCCCTAAAGGGCTGAGAGTCCTGAAGGACTCACTACTGATTATTGATGACTGAAAACACGGTTTTATTGAAAATCACCCGTCCTGGGGTGGTACGAATATATTGAGTTAGAATATTACCCTCCTTATCTTCTCGAACTCGACGTAAGAGTTTACCCGTTTTCTTACCCACATAGGTTTTAGTAATTATCCCGGTGAGAGCATCCTCCTGTTCAATATTGACCTGTTCAGCTTCATCGGATAACATTTCTCCGTCAAAGCGTACCATCACATAGGAATGTAACTCTAAAGACCCTTGTTGATAAGCAACAATGACATCCTCCAAATCCGCAAAATAACGCTCTTTTTGATCTTTAAATTTGGGATTTTCTGCGGTTAAATAGTAACATCCCAAAACCATATCCTGACTAGGGGTAACAATCGGTCGTCCCGTCGCTGGAGATAGAATATTATTGGAGGCTAACATTAATAGTCGAGCTTCCGATTGAGATTCAATAGACAGGGGAACGTGAACCGCCATTTGGTCACCGTCAAAGTCAGCGTTAAAGGCTGGACAGACTAACGGATGCAACTGAATCGCCCGACCATCCACTAAAATGGGTTCAAAGGCTTGAATCCCTAAACGGTGCAATGTCGGGGCACGGTTTAACATCACCGGATGTCCTGAAATCACCTCTTCTAAAACATCCCACACACTGGCATCATTGCGTTGAATCAGTTTTTTCGCCGCCTTAATATTATTAACTAATCCTTGACGAATCAAACGATTAATCACAAAAGGTTGGAACAATTCAATCGCCATTTCACGAGGTAAACCGCACTGGTGCATTTTTAATTTTGGCCCCACCACGATGACAGAACGACCCGAATAATCTACCCGTTTTCCTAATAAGTTTTGGCGGAATCGTCCCTGCTTCCCTTCAATAATATCCGACAAAGATTTTAACGGCCGATTATTCGCTCCAACCACCGTTCGACCTCGGCGACCATTATCAATTAAAGCATCAACCGCCTCCTGTAACATCCGTTTTTCGTTACGGATAATAATTTCAGGCGCTAAAATTTCTTGCAATCGAGCTAATCGATTATTACGGTTAATCACCCGACGATATAAATCGTTTAAATCCGAGGTCGCAAATCGTCCCCCATCCAACTGCACCATCGGGCGTAAATCAGGCGGAATCACGGGAATCACATTCAAAACCATCCATTCTGGTTTAGAACCCGTAGCCACAAAATTATCAATTACCCGCAACCGTTTAATTAATTTGGCACGTTTTTGACCCTTGGCTACGGCAATTTCTTCCCGCAATTTCTCCGCTTCTTCTTCTAAAGGAATATCCTCCAATAAACGAGCAATGGCTTCCGCCCCAATTCCCACTTCAATACCCGTTAAAGTGGATTCTTCACTATAAATTTGGTCTTCAATTTCTAACCAAGTATCTTCAGTTAATAACTGTTTATAAGACAAGCTATCATGGTTGCCTGGATTTAACACCACATAGGCATTAAAATAAACCACTTGCTCCACATCCCGCAATGGCATATCTAATAGAATTGCCATATAACTCGGAATCCCCTTGAGATACCAAACATGGGTAACAGGAGCCGCTAATTTGATATAACCCATGCGATGACGACGGACACGGGATTCTGTCACCTCTACGCCACAGCGTTCACAAACAATTCCACGATGTCTGACCCGTTTATATTTGCCACAATGACATTCCCAATCCTTGGCAGGGCCAAAAATTCGTTCACAGAATAGCCCGTCCATCTCCGGTTTTAGGGTTCTGTAATTGATGGTTTCGGGTTTTGTAACTTCTCCCACCACTTGACCATTCGGCAGCGTTCTCTCGCCCCACTGACGAATTCGTTCTGGAGACGCTAATCCAATTTTAACGTAATCAAACCGTTGTTCAAGTTTAGCCATGTTTCAGTTATCAGTTATCAGTTATCAGTTATCAGTTATCAGTGTAAGAGTCATCAGGTTTTCAATCATCAGATTTTCAGTCATCAGTCATCAGTCATGAGTTTTGGGTTTTTAGCTAACATTTATAAACGACTAACTATCAACTTTTAACTCTTCATTGATAACTGATGACTGATAACTGATAACTGATTATTCGTCTTCTTCTTCCACTGAACTACTTAAGTCATAAGTGGGTTTAGCGGGAGCAAAGTTATTCGCAGTGTAGGTCATGCGAGTTGCAGGAATATCAGCCATTAAGTCTACTTCCACATCTCGACTTCCTCCTTCGTCGGTGGTTTCCACTTTATGTACCGCAATATCCAAACACAAAGATTGCAACTCCCGCATCAACACTTTGAAGGATTCCGGTGTCCCTGGACGGGGAATAGTTTTGCCCTTAACAATGGCGTTGAGGGCTTCATTACGTCCCTGCATATCGTCGGATTTGACCGTTAACAACTCCTGCAAAGTATAAGCCGCCCCAAACGCCTCCAACGCCCACACCTCCATTTCTCCAAACCGTTGACCCCCTTGTTGCGCTTTCCCTCCCAAGGGTTGTTGCGTCACCAACGAGTAAGGGCCAGTAGACCGGGCGTGAATCTTATCATCCACCAAATGCACCAGTTTCAGCATATAGGCAATACCCACCGTCACGGGTTGGTCAAAGGGTTCTCCGGTGCGGCCATCATAAACTAAGGTTTTCCCCGGATAATTTTCATCAAATAACCAATTTTTCTTGGTTTTATCACGGGCTTGGCGTAATTTCGCATGAACGGTTTCCCGTGACATTTCAGACCCGTGCATTTCATCAAAGGGAACGACTTTGAACCGTTTTTTCAGGTTTTGACCCGCCCACCCTAATAAACATTCAAAGATTTGACCGACGTTCATCCGGCTGGGTACCCCCAAAGGATTTAACACAATATCCACCGGGCGACCATCGGGTAAATAAGGCATATCCTCAATGGGCAAAATCCGAGACACAATTCCTTTATTTCCGTGTCGTCCGGCCATTTTATCCCCGACTTGGATTTTGCGTTTTTGGGCAACATACACCCGCACCACCATATTCGCACCGGGGGGAAGTTCATCTCCTTGTTCACGGGTAAACACCCGCACATCCACCACCCGACCTTTCTCTCCGTTGGGAACCCGCAGAGAATTATCCCGCACATCCCGTGCTTTTTCTCCAAAAATCGCCCGCAGGAGTTTTTCTTCCGGTGGTTGGTCAGATTCCCCTTTCGGAGTCACTTTCCCCACTAAAATATCCCCAGACTCAACCCAAGCCCCCACTCGAATAATCCCACCCCCATCCAGTTGACGCAGGGAGTCTTCCCCAACGTTAGGAATCTCACGGGTAATTTCTTCAGGGCCGAGTTTGGTTTGTCGAGCTTCAATTTCATACTTCTCAACATGGATGGAAGTATAAATATCCTGTTGCACCAGACGCTCACTAATTAAAATCGCGTCTTCGTAGTTATACCCTTCCCAAGGCATATAGGTCACTAAAATATTGTGACCGAGTGCCAATTCTGCCCCTTCCGTTGAGGAACCATCCGCTAGTACCTGTCCAGCTACCACTTGATCTCCTTCATAAACCAAGGGACGCTGGTTTAAACAAGTATCTTGGTTAGAACGTTGATATTTTTGTAATTCGTACTCGATATAGCCAGCGTATTTTTGCTTCCATACCGAGGGCTGTTTGGTTTTGAGGTCGAGGTCGTCGTATTCGCGAATCAGGAAACTTTCTTCGCTAGAAGTAGACTCGGCATCTACCGACAGGGATTTGACAATAATCCGAGAGCCATCAATATAGCTGACTTCCCCGTCTGTCCGAGACACAATCACCATCCCACTATCACGGGCAGCCTGAGCCTCTAACCCGGTTCCCACTAAGGGCCGTTCAGGACGTAACAAAGGCACAGCTTGACGTTGCATATTAGACCCCATCAAAGCTCGGTTCGCATCATCGTGTTCGAGGAAGGGAATTAAAGAGGTTGCTACAGATACAATTTGTACCGGAGACACCGCCGCATAGTCTACCTGCATGGGAGTTGTCGTGGTGAACTCCTGGCGATAGCGCACTGGAACAATTTCCCCTAAAATTGTCCCCTCGGCATCGGTGCTGATATCTCCCGGCGCGACCCGCAAATCGTCTTCCTCATCAGCCGTCATGTACACCGCAGGTAAATCCAGGCGGACTTTGCCATTCTCAACTTTATTATAGGGAGTGGCAATGAATCCGTAGGGGTTGACCCGTGCTAAGGTTGCCAAAGACCCAATTAACCCGGCGTTTGGCCCTTCAGGGGTTTCAATGGGACAAATCCGACCATAATGGCTAGGGTGAATATCTCGAACAGCAAACCCCGCCCGTTCACGGGTTAATCCTCCAGGGCCAAGGGCGGATAAACGACGTTTATGGGTCAGTTCCGCCAAGGGATTCGTCTGATCCATAAACTGCGATAATTGAGAACTACCGAAAAACTCTTTAATCGCGGCAACAAGGGGTTTGGGGTTAACCAAAGACGCAGGAGTTAAAGCATCGGCATCACTCACCGTCATCCGTTCCCGAATAATCCGTTCTAAACGGTTTAACCCAACCCGGACTTGGTTTTGCAGCAGTTCACCCACCGAACGTACCCGACGATTTCCTAAGTGGTCAATATCATCGGTTTCGCCGATATCGTATTCCAGGTTAACCAAATAATCAATCGCCGCCAGAATATCAGTAGAGGTCAAAACTCGCGTCGTATCGGGAATGGTCAGCCGCAGTTTTTTATTGAGTTTATAGCGTCCCACCCGACCCAAATCATAGCGTTTGGCATCGAAGAAGCGGTTATTGAGTAACTGTTCCCCTCCGGCTACCGTTGGGGGTTCCCCTGGACGGAGTTTGCGGTACAGTTCCATTAAGGCGTCGTCTTCGGTAAATTCTCCTTCCCGTTCAATGGTTTTTTCAAAGTATTCGGGATGGCGTAACGCATCAAAAATTTCGTTATTAGTAAGACCCAAAGCTTTTAATAAAACTTGGGCTGATAGTTTGCGGGTTTTATCAATTCTCACCCACACTAAATCATTTTTATCGGTTTCAAATTTTAACCAAGCCCCTCGGTTAGGAATTAAGGACGCGCTATAAGTCCGCCGTCCGTTTTTATCAATTTCAGATTTATAATAAACCCCTGGACTTCTGACAATTTGGTTAACAATAACTCGTTCTGCCCCGTTGATGATAAAGGTTCCCCGTTCAGTCATCAAGGGTAAATCCCCGATAAAGACTTCTTGTTCTTTAATTTCTCCTGTTTCTTTATTAATTAAACGAGTCGGAACATACATCTGCACGGCGTAGGTACTATCCCGCCGTTTGGCTTCATCAACGTCATATTTAGGGCGCTTGAGTTTATAATCTTTGGCTAAAAAATGCAGTTCCAACTTCCCCGTATAGTCGGTAATGGGTGAAAAACTTTCCAACTCTTCAATTAGCCCCGCTTCCAAAAACCAACGAAAGCTTGACCGTTGAATTTCAATTAAGTCAGGAAGCAAGAAAGTAGGTTCGTTGTGGGTTAGATTTGCCATTTATCAGTTATTAGTAATCAGTTATCAGTTATCAGTTATCAGTTATCAGTTATCAGTTATCAGTTATCAGGTTTTGATAACTGTATTAGGCTCTCCGCACGTCTCTATACTGATAATTGAAACAGTTGACAAGCATTATGGGTGGTTTGTTGACAGAGGGTTTCTAGGGGAATGTTCCGCAGTTGAGCAACCGTTTCTGCAACATGACGCACAAAGGCAGGTTCGTTGCGTTTTCCGCGTTTAGGAACAGGGGCTAGAAAAGGACAATCTGTTTCCACTAAAATCCGATTAGAGGGAACTTGACGAGCGCAGTCTTGAATAGCAATCGCTTTTTTAAACGTCACGGTTCCACTAAAGCTGATATACAACCCTAACGCCAGAAAC
Organism: Planktothrix sp. FACHB-1365; assembly: GCF_014697575.1. Lineage (GTDB taxonomy): Bacteria > Cyanobacteriota > Cyanobacteriia > Cyanobacteriales > Microcoleaceae > Planktothrix. Next base: position 20,587 of record NZ_JACJSC010000037.1, read on the forward strand.
TGCTCTTGTTCTTCCGGGGTTCCTCCCCAACAGTGCATCACCCCAGAAACTGTCCCCCGTTGTTCCCAAAATTTTTGTAAGAGATGAATCAGGGTTGCGGCTGCATCCCGACAGTGAATGATCACAGGTTTATTCAATCGATAGGCAATCTCTAGCTGTTCGGTGAACACCTGGATTTGTTGCTCTCGGTTATCGGCTTTATAAAAATCAAGCCCCATTTCGCCAATGGCAACGACTCTATCATCGGATTGGGCGAGTTGGGTTATGGTTTCCGCCGAGGTAGAATTCCAGAGTTGGCTATCCAACGGATGCAACCCAACAGCAAAGCTGAGTTCGGGGACTTGATTAGCAATATCCTGTATCTCCTGAAATTCTCCAGGATGAACACAAGAATGGACTAAACGAACGACTCCCGCTTCTTGCCATCTCTGTCGAATTGCCTCTAAGTCGGATGCCAATTCTTTAAAATTAATATGAACGTGGGTATCAATCAGTTGCATAGTCTGTATAGTCACAGTAATCAGTTATTAGTTATCAGTAATCAGCAATCCGTTGTTTCGTCCCCGCTTTCTTGTGGGTTCACAATTGACAACTGTTGACGCTTCACTGTTGACTCTTCACGATTGACTGTTGACTCTTCACTGTTTACTGATAACTGTTTACTGATAACTGATGGGTTAGGCAGCAACGGTTTGGTGACGCTTTAAGGCTCTTGCCAAGCGAGATTTTTTGCGTGCACCATTGTTAGGATGCAAAACCCCTTTTTTGACAGCTTTGTCAATTTTACTAAAGGCAGCCGACATTTGTTGATTGACGGCGGCGAGATTATCGGTTGTAGGGTCAGCCCCGTATTTATCAACTGAGGTCAGACATTTTTTCATTAAGGTTTTAACGGCTGACTTGTACGATTTGTTACGCAACCGATTGCGCTCTGCAATTTCGACTCGTTTGACAGCAGATTTAATATTGGCCATAGGTTCTGGTTGAAGAAGACGCAGGTATTCCGATTAGAGATACTAAGTTACAGACCTACTACTATAACATTTATTTTGTCAAATTCAACCCCACTTCCTATGGACTCACAGGAAGCCAAAAAATTCTCGATTCTGGCATTCTAGCAAAAAAAAATCGGTTTCAAGCCCCATCCTAGAAGGACAGCTTTTTATGCTATACTCAATGGGGTATGTATCCCCTGAGTATTGGCAAGGAAGCAAGGGGGATAAGTTCTGAAACTGTGGTCAGTTTGGCCCAGCCCTTAGAAAGTGAATCCTTGTTGTCTGTTTCCTATCTCGGCCCTAGTTTCTTAAGGTTGGCACTCCGAATCACCATGCTGCGAATTATTACTCAGTGGGTTGAAGCACAAGCTGAATTGCGACGGATCTCTGACCGTACCCATGATGACACGATGATCCATAAAGAGGCAACGGTGCGGGAGGTGCTGCAAACAGTTCGGCGTCAAGGAGATAAAGCACTTCTCCACTACACGGAAGAATTTGATCAACAGACCTTAACATTAGACCAATTGCGGGTGAGTGGTTCAGAGTTAGACGCAGCTTACCAACAAGTGTCTAAAGAATTACTCAATGCGATCCAGTTGGCCCGCAAACAAATTGAAGCCTTTCACCGCCAACGGATTCCCAAGTCTTGGGTTCAGTTTGAAAATGACGAGGTGGTTCTCGGAAAACGATATACTCCCGTTGATCGGGCTGGACTTTATGTACCGGGGGGTAAAGCTTCGTACCCTAGTACCGTGTTGATGAATGCGGTTCCGGCTCAAGTCGCCAAAGTGCCTCGGATTGTCATGGTCACACCCCCAGGGCCAGATCATAAAATTAATCCGGCGGTTTTAGTCGCGGCTCAGGAAGCCGGGGTACATGAAATTTATCGGGTTGGGGGAGCACAAGCGGTTGCTGCTTTGGCCTATGGCACGGAAACCATCCCGAAAGTGGATGTAATTACCGGCCCTGGTAATATTTATGTGACGTTGGCGAAAAAATTGGTTTATGGAACCGTGGGCATTGATTCCCTAGCGGGGCCATCGGAAGTTTTAGTGATTGCGGATAGCTTGGCGAACCCGGTTCATGTGGCGGCGGATTTATTAGCCCAAGCGGAACACGATACCTTAGCGGCGGCGATTTTATTAACAACGGATTCAGCTTTAGCCCGACAAGTGGTGGCAGAGGTTGAGCGACAGTTAGTGAACCATCCCCGACGCACCTTAACAGAAAAAGCCATCGCCCATTATGGTTTAGTGGTCGTTGTAGAATCCTTGGAGGCGGCGGCTCAATTATCCAATGAGTTTGCCCCCGAACACTTGGAATTAGAAGTGGCGGAACCTTGGGATTTACTCGAAAGTATTCGCCATGCCGGGGCTATCTTTTTAGGTTGTTCCACACCGGAGGCCGTTGGGGATTATTTAGCTGGCCCTAACCATACCTTACCGACATCGGGCGCCGCCCGTTATGCATCAGCCCTAGGGGTGGAAACTTTTATGAAACATTCGAGTTTAATTCAGTATTCTCCAACGGCTTTACAGAAGGTGGCTGGCGCCATTCAAGTCTTGACCGCCGCCGAAGGTTTACCGTCTCATGGGGACTCGGTACGGCTGAGAACGGAACCTTAGAATCAGCGACTTCTCTCAACATTCATGGGGATGTGTAACGTCTTGCCTTTAGAATAGGAGTTTGAGTCCTGCTAGATTTCAAATTCCAGATTTTTCCATTGTTTTAGAGGAGACGTTGCTGTGCTGAATACGATTTTGGTTGCTGTGGATGATTCACCGACTGCGAAGTTTGTGATTGAGGCACTGGGCCAACTACAATTGCAACCCACAACAAACGTGATCTTCTCTCATGTGGTGCCAACGGTGGCATCGGATTTTGATTTGGTGGCTGATAGACCTCATCTGGGTAGTGATGAGTTTCCTTATCGTCATATTGAAAAGCAACTTCGAGGTTATCAGGATCAGTTAGATTGTGAAAGTGAAATTGAAATTGTGGCGGGTGACCCAGCAGAGGAAATTATTCGGTTAGCCAATATTTATAAAGCGGATTTGATTATCATTGGGAGTCGGGGACTAACGGGGGTCAAACGAATTTTACAAGGGTCGGTGAGTTCTCAGGTGGTTTCGGAAGCCAATTGTTCGGTTTGGGTGGTTAAGGAAGTTGAGGGTTAGTTGAACGTTAAGACTTTTTAACCCTCCGTTCAACAGGATGCCTATTTTTTGACGACAGCAACAGTAAAATAGCCCAGAAAATTCCTAACTTGTCCCCTACTAAATCGGCTGGGAGGGTATTAACCCACACAGCCAACCGTTTAAGTTAAGAACGAGTTTGACTTGCTTGCAATTGTTGTAACATTTCCTCAGAACTTTGGGCGGGTTTGTTACATTTTAATCCCTGACAAACTAACCCGATAATATCCTGGGGAAGGGTGTTATCTGCTTTAAAAATAATAGCCGGGAAATATTGAATACTCAACTCTGAAATTTGTTCGGGAAAAGTTCTAACTAAAGTATTATTCCGATACCAATCTAAGGCTGTAAATAAACTGGGACAGGCTTGGGGGGATTTTTGCATCACGGAACTAAAGGCGGTTAAGCCTTGTTCAGCTAAATCTAAAAGTTCCAGATTTTCGGTTAATAAAAACAGACGGACTAAATTAGAAATGGCGACCCCATTGGCGGCGGGAGTTGCATTATCAATATAGCTGCGTTCTCGAATTAATAAATCTTCTCCTGTGTCTTTAGCAGTATTAAAATATCCGCCCAATTCCACACTCCAGAGTAAATTATTAAATTCTTCTTGAACTTTTTTGGCTTGTTCTAACCAATAATCGGGCTGTACAGAATCAGGTGTTACCGTTAAACTCGCTTGATGTAAATCAATCAACGCTTTAATCAATAACGCATAATCTTCAGATTGAGCAACAACGTCCGGTTGTCCTTCATAATTTACCCGATGTAAGCGTCCGTCTATCCACTGGTTTTTAAGAATAAATTGAGTCGCTTTTGTGGCTAATTCTAAATATTCAACGTCTCCCAAAATTCGCGCGGCTGTGGCTAAACCAGAAATCATTAAACTATTCCAAGCTACGATCATTTTAGTATCCGTAACGGGGGGAATTCTTCCTAACCAATCATGGGTTTTTGCTTCTTGATTATTGCGAGCCGGAGCAAAGGTTTTTACCGTTTCTGGTAATTCTCCATAGCGAACTTTAAAAAGTTTGGCTAAAGCCGATTCAATAATAGGGCTGAACTCATCTGCATTTGTTCTTTGTAGAACATTTTTTCCTTCAAAATTCCCCGCTTTTGTAATGGTAAATTGTTCTTGTAAAACGGTATATTCTTCGGGAGTTAAAACTTGTTCTAGTTCGCTATTATGCCAAACATAAAAGGCTCCTTCTTCCGGTTCTGATTCGTCGGGAGCGGTAAAATTATCAGCATCTTGAGACGCATAAAAATACCCTTCTGGAGCCGTCATTTCCCGTTTTAACCAAGCTACAGTTCCTTGAATTGACCGTTTAAAAGCCGGTTTTTGAATGCCCGCACTCCATAAATTCGCTAAATATTCAACAATTTGTCCATTATCATAGAGCATTTTTTCAAAGTGGGGAACTGTCCAAGTCGGGTCAACGGTATAGCGATGAAATCCTCCCGCAACGTGATCATAAATTCCCCCTAATGCTAAGTCTAAACCCCGTTGGGTACAAGCTTGTTTAGCATCATATTGACCCTCAAGATTAAACCGAATTCTTCGCAATGCCATGTCTGTATATGGAATCATCGGAAACCTTGGCCCCCCATATTCATTCCGGCTAACAACCCCGGTATTAGCTTCTAATCCTTTTTGTAATAAATCTTCCGTTAATTCAGAAACGGGTAAGATTGTAGCTTGTTGCAAATGCGTCATGATTTCATCTTTAAACGCTTGCAATTTAGTTTTTTCTAAGTCATAAAATCGACGAATCGCTTGTAAAACTTCTAAAAATCCAGGTCTACCATAACGGGGTTCTACAGGAAAATAAGTGCCGCCATAAAAGGGAATTCGTTCGTCAGGAGTTAAGAATATATTTAACGGCCATCCCCCTTGACCCGTCATCATTTGTAAAGCTTGCATATAAATACTATCAATTTCTGGCCGTTCTTCTCGATCTACTTTAATCGGGAGAAAATGTTGATTCATATATTGGGCAATTCCTGGATCAGAAAATGCCTCTCCTTCCATAACGGTGCACCAATGACAACTCGAATAACCAATAGATAGAAAAATCGGTTTATTGGCTAACCGTGCTGTTTCTAAAGCTTCGTCACACCAAGGCCACCAATCAATGGGATTTTCTGCGTGTTTGCGAAGATAAAGACTTTTGGATTCAGAAAGACGATTAACCATGAGAAATACCTAAAGATGTTTTTAGACTCAATCGATTTTAGTTTAACATTTTGATTCTGTTCTGGGTATGGATTTTTTGATTAGCAATTCATGGTTTAATATTAAGTCTGGGTGGAGACGCGCCATGGCACGTCTCTACGGGGATTATTTATTATATTCAGGGTTTTAATATTATGGTTTCTCGCCGACAGTTTAATCAACTTGCTGCTTATTTTTCTGTGGGATCATTAATTCCTCCCTCTATTTCTAAGCTGTTTAATTTTAACACAACAGAAGCCGAAATTCAACAGGAATTCAAAACATTATTATCGATTTTAGATCCAGAAATTGAACTTTTAGTCCCCACCTATTTAGGAAATGATCAACGGCGTTTTTATGGTCGAGGTGTGCCTGAAAATATTAAACAAATTCATAAATTTCCATTAGGAACCGGGGTTACTTATGTCGGACGAACTCGTAAAGTTTGGAGTGGGGCAGGATGGACAGGACAACCGACGATTACAAGAGATCGAGGGAAAACCTATTTAATTATAGGGGCATTTGATCATTATTTAAGAAAAATAGAATTAGACACACAGCAGGAAATTTGGAGGTATAAATTTGATGATGTGATTAAAGGAACATCCAGTATTTATATTGATGAAACAGCAACGGACGAGAATAAAATTGTTGTTTTACAAGGCAGTCGCAGCAGTTTATCTAAAGGCGGATTAGCCACCAGTTTTCGGGCAATTTCCTTTAGGACTGGAAAAGAACTTTGGAAGTTAAATTTACGTTCTACCCCCAGTTATAGTCGAGATAATGATAGTTCTCCTTTATATTTAGGAGATGGAGTCATTTTTAATGCGGGAGAAAATGCCATTGGTTATTTTCTTAATAGTTCGGTTAAAACGGCAGAAAAAAAATCAGGATTTTTACAACCTCAAATTTTATCGGAAGTAAAACTCTATGGAGATGGAGATAGTAGCCGACATGGGGGAAATTTAGTCAGTGAATCTTCTCCCTCGCGGTTAGGAAATCGAATTTTTATGGCATCGGGTTCAGGACATATTTATGGAATTGATTTAAAAACCCGAAAAATTGTTTGGGATTTTTATACAGGTTCAGATATTGATGGTTCGGCGGTTATTTCTCAAGATGGAAAGTTATTCTGTGCAATTGAAAAACAATATATTCCGGGCAATGGAGGGGTTTTGAAACTAAATCCGAATCGGGAACTGAAAGATAGTGTGGAATGGTTTTTACCGACTAAAAATCAACGTTTTAATACCTGGGATGGCGGTATTATCGGTTCTGTGGCGTTGAATGATGAATATAATCCCGATGGATTTCCGGCTATTTTTGCCACCAATGCCATCGATGGGTATTTATATATTGGATCTCAAAAGATTACCACCGGAAAAACCGTGAATGGGCCGTTAGGAACGGGACAATATAAAACCCCTATAATTTTGGTACAGGAGAAAATCGGAGCTTCGATTTCAACGCCTATTTTTACCGATGGTTATAAATTAGTTACGGCTGGATATAATGGGGTTTATTTATTTAATTTATATTGGGAAGAAGCGAGAGCCAATCAAAGCAATGTAATTCCTAACGAACGGGGGGAATATTATCGCTTAAGAGTGGAACAAACGGGACGATTTAAACCGGAGGTTTCTTTCGAGTCAACTCCTGTGGTTTGGCAGGGTCAGGTTATGATTTGTGGACGGGATGGGGGATTATATACCTTGGGTTAAATTACCAAACCCAACTTTGCGTCCATTATCTCGTTTCGGGTGTGAACCTCTGCAAAATTTTCTAAGTCTAGTTACTATAAAAGTAGGGGAGTAGATTCATTCCAAGAGGTCATTCTGAGTTAAGGCGTTGGAGTCCTCGATAAACAGAACTCAGACCTTTTCAGAATCACTTCTAAATAGACCTTGATGTCTACGACTTCTAATAAGGAGATTAGGATAATTGCTATGACAAACTCAGATACTCAAATCAGCCGTACCTATTTACAGGAAGATATACAAGAAATTCTCTATATTGCCATTTGTCGCAAACAAGATAATGAGGAAATGACTCGTCAAGATTTGTTAGAAATTGCTAAAGATTTAGGAATTTCTTACCAAGATTTAGAACTGGCTGAACAGCAATGGCAGTTACAGAAACAAGAAGCCGATGAAAAGTTAGTCTTTAATGTTTATCGGCGAAATCGACTGAAACAAAATTTAATTCAGTTTGCTATTGTTAATGGTTTCTTGATTTTAATTAATCTGGTGATTGCTCATAGTATTGGATTTGCAGCGTTTGTCTTTCTATTTTGGGGATTATTTTTAACCCTCAGAGCTTGGAAAACTTATCAAACGGAAGGAGACGATTATGAAACGGCTTTCAAAGCATGGCGATTGAAAAAAACCGTTGGGAAATCTATTAATGCTTTTGCTGATAAAGTTTTAAAAGGATTGCAGTCTTAACGGATAAAATAGAAGAACTCGCCAAGAAACGGATGTAGAGATGAGTAAATTTACCTCTTTACATCCGTTTCTCCCTTTCAGGCTTAAGTATTTCTAACAATTAAAATATATTGCATAATTTAAACAAATGTAAACTTGAACTGAGTGCAAATAAATGTTGCAAACCGACACACTTTCTAATTTTTCCCCTAAAATAATAAGTATAGAAGACTGACTGATTCTTACGAGGTGAGGCAGTATGAACATCTTAAAATCTGTTAAAGAAATGATGACCTATCTGACGGAAGCCGCAGGACGGATGTTTGTCGTCAGTGATGATATCTACCCCGAAGTCGGTACGCAACCCTTTGAAGGAACTCCCAACAAAGATCCGCGTTGGAAACACTAAAGATAACAACACAATTGAATGTGTGATTACCCCTTGTTTTTTCTCTTGTTTTCAAGATCACTTTAAATCCCTCGTAATACTTTACGGGGGATTAATCTTTTTAGAGGATTTGATTAAGAAAAAAAGCTAAGGACGCACTTCCAAATGGAACAGTAAGATTATCAATTCCATATTTTGAAAATGTTTCTAACGTCGTTGCTACAAAGGCTACAACTATTGAAATTATCCAAGTTGGTTGATCATTTCCCTGAATAACTAACAAAATGCTAAGGGAAATCATAAAACTAACGCATAGCATGGTTAGGGAACCTTCCCAACTTTTGCAACTTCCTAAAAAACAATATTGATGTTTACCCCATTTTTGACCAATCACGGCGGCTAAACCATCCCCCCAAGCCATGATTAAAATCCCTAAAGCAGCATATTGAGGTTGTTGAATTGTCCAAAACCAACCGATTAAAACCCCAATACTAATGGCATAGAAAAACGTTCCTAAACTGTTGCGTCCCACACTATTAATACTGGGAAGAATTGGAGTTTGATAGGAAATAATGGCAATGATTCCTGAAATTACACTAGCTGCAATTCCCACCCATGCGGGAATATTTAACCACCAGGCTAATAATATCACATTTCCAGTTCCGATATGTACAATTTTTCGGGAGACTTCAGCATTCACTGAAAAAATGCGGTTGAGTCCTTCTGCTATTACTAAAATTAAACCTAACCAAACCGCAACTAACGTGATTTGGAATCCTAAAGAAGGAATTTCAGTTAAACTCGGCATGGAATTAATCGGGTGTAAATTAATCTAAACTATTAGTATACGCTGATTGTTGGATTTTCAGAATTCCTCTAACCTTTATTCTTTTTAAGTATGTCAGAACTCAGCTACTCCAATGATGTATTATCTAAGCATCAATTTTTGGTCAAAGAAAAATTTGGTCAAGTTAATGTTTACGGAAAAAATGCTCAATCTTTATTAAATAAAGCCACAGGTTTTATTCGAGATTATGATTTTACCCTTAATCCCTATCGTGGATGTCAATATGGATGTAGCTATTGTTATGCGGTGGCGTTTAGTCCGAATTCTCAGATGCAAAAAGAGTGGGGAAATTGGGTGATTATTAAAGAAAATGCCGTGGAAATGTTAGAAAAAGAATTACAACGATGGTATCGTCGTCATCCTGATAAACCGCCGAGTATTTATATGAGTAGTGTTACTGACCCCTATCAACCCATTGAAGCCAAAGTGCAACTAACTCGGCAATTATTAGAAGTCATGATTAAGTATCAACCGATTTTAGTCATTCAAACTCGGAGTCCGATGATTACGAGGGATATTAATTTATTACAACAGTTTAAATCCTTAAGAATTAATCTAAGTATTCCCACAGGAAGCGAAGCCGTTAAACGAGATTTTGAACCTCAATCACCCAGTATTAAATCTCGAATTCAGGCGATAGGAAAATTAAGATATAATATTCCCTTTCAAACCGGACATGATATCCGATTTTCGATTACAATTACGCCTCTATTACCGACTTTACCCGAACATCAAGATGCTTTTATTTTAAAGTTGGGTTTTGTTGATAGAATTGTAATTCAAGAGTTTCATCCCACTCAAAATAAAAGTTTAGTCGCTTCTACCCGTGAACAAGCGATCGCCCTTAAAGAAAAATACGCTTGGTGGTATAATCAAGAGCAGGAAAATTATTCTCAGTTTAAACAAAAATTAGAGTTTTTGCTCAGTGATGTAGAAATTAAAGAGGGACGAGAAGGATTTGGCTATGATTAATACTTTAACTCAGGGTTGGCGTTCTCTGAAGTTATGTTTAGCATTACACCGAGGGGATGAACAGCAAGCTCGAAAAATCTTACAAGAGATTCGACGCTCAAATCCGCAGCTTTCAGGATTAGAAAAACTCTTTCAAGATAAGTTAGAAGCCGATTATGAATTAAAGCAAAAACAGAAAGAAATTGTTCAGTTAAAGCACAAACTGAAACGCTTATCGCAATTAGATTCTCTCCCCTCAGAATTTTATTTTGACGAAAAAAAGCCTATTATTCCTACTCAAAATATCATTGATCATATTACCCAAAAATTTAATTTAATAGATCAGGATTATTCTTTCATTCAATGTACAGGGATTGATTTAGAAATTTTTAGTGATTTTGAATTGAATTTGGCTGTTTTTATTGAAGATGAATTTAAACAAATGAGTCAAAGAAAAAATTTTGAGGCTTCCTTAACAGAAGCAGTTCAAGATTTGAATGGATTAAAATCTGGGGAAGATCCTAAATATTCTTTTGAATTGAGTCCTTATGTGTATTTGTTGCGCTATTTCTTAACTAATGTTTATGGGGCTTATTTAGCATGGTTTTTAATCTATAAAACCGGGTTATTATCCAAACATATCAAGATTTTAGATATTGCGGCTGGCCCAGGCACCATGATTTATGGTTTGGATTTATTTCTGAGAAGCAGTCATTTAGGGCTGAATTCGTCGGAGTTTCAAATTGCCTATTATTCTTTGGAAAAACAAGCGAAATTCCAATATCGCGGACTTCAATTTTGGCGACGATACGTTGAACAACTTCCCCAACCAACTAATGCGTATTTCCGGTTTGATACTTGTGATCTATTAGGAGATTTCTCTAATTTTGATAAAATGCCGAAACAATTTTTTAATTTTATTATTATTTCCCATTGTTTCTTTTATCAATCCCAAATCAGACAAAAGGCAAATACTAATTTTCAATATATTTTTAATCGCTGTTTACAACCAGATGGTTATGTGCTATTCATTGTTCAAGATAAGAAATTATTCAAAGGGTTTAATTTCACACATCGACAAGACTATCATAAAGCAGATAGTGTAATGCAATCTTTTTTGGAAGAAATAGGTCTAAAATTAGTTTGGTATAAATATTTGACATCTACAGGAATGGGGGATCAAATGACTCCTGCTGAGTTTGGTAAATTTGCTCGTGAAAAATTGCCTCGTCAAAATTATATAAGCCCTCTTTGCCAAGACTATTTAAGCTTAAAACATGATCTTAATTATACAATTGACGATTATATAATTCTAGCCCAACGTAAATAATAGAGGTTGATTTTGAATTATATCTCATCTCTACAATCTCAGATTACAAATTATTGAAAATTACCATAGATTTATATCAATGGTTTTCATTAATTATGAAAATACTATTTTTCATTCAAACACTTCAGTAACGCTGTTTCGGGATGATTGGATAAATTTTTAACAATAGTATTGCATTAACGGACTCTAACTTATATATTGAGACTAATTTGCTTTATTCTCTAGCATCATCTATTCAACTTCAATTCACCTTTCACTATGTCCCGCAAAAAAACATTTTTTGAATCCCTAACCCATTGGTTTAGCGACGAACATTTTTTAATGATATTAGAAGAAGTTCAAGTTGCGATCGCTAAAACCTTATCCCTTGCAATGGTGGTGATCATTGTAGTTTGTTGCGGTCAATTAATTTTATATTTAACTCAAAAATTACTAACGGATTCTACTTTGATATTTAAAGTTTCTTTATTTGAAATTTTTGGATTGTTTTTAAATGTTTTAATTGCATTAGAAATATTAGAAAATATATCATCCTATTTGAAAAAGCACGTTATACAAGTTGAATTAGTCATTATTACTTCTTTAATCGCAGTCGGTAGAAAAATTATTATTTTTGATTTGGATAAAAAATCAGGTGAAGATTTAATTGGTCTGGCTTTGGCTGTTTTAGCATTGTCAATTAGCTATTTAATTGTGCGATTAAATAAAGGAAAGTAATTTTTTTAATCCTTCTTAAATTGTTAGAGGATATTTAACCTAGAGGTGACAATCCCTAAAAAAATAACAATATGTATAGCAACATACAAATTTTTGTCCCTTAAATCCCCTTTTAAAAACATAAGTTCACAAATTGTATCATCCTATCAAGCCAAGATCAACTAAACTAACAACCAACCAGAAACTCAGGATTTAGTCTAGTTAACGCTTAATTCTATGGAAACCCTATTAAACCAATTTTGGCATTTTGTTTCAGGAGCATTTACCCTTAACCCAGATGTCTTTAAAGAAATTAGCACCCTACCCAATAGGTTAACGATCGCATTAATGATTGTTCTAGCGGCGGGTTTATCTCAATCCATTGGACAATGTATTGTTTTATTCGCCAATAAAGTTAAACCTGTTCGGTTTGTATTAAGTTTAGGAATTTCTGCGATTGTTTTTACCCTCAGTTATGGATTATGGGCAACAAGTATTTGGATTACCAGTAGTTTAATTTTCAAGATCCCACTCAGTTTTAGCTTGATTTTTACAATCGTAGGGGTGAGTTACGCCCCCCAAATGTTAGGGTTTTTAATCGGTTTACCTTATTTAGGAATTGCCATTGGGGTATTCCTTTCAATTTGGAGTTTACTCGCTCAATTTGTAGGATTAGAAACCATTGCCATTTTTGATGATTGGTCAGCTTTTATTTGTACTTTAATCGGGTGGGTTGTCTTACAAATTCTGCAACGAACCATTGGTCGTCCGATTTTAGCATTTAGCCGTTGGTTATCAAATTGGGCGGCGGGTACTTCATTAATTACAGACCCAAAACAATTAGAGCAAATGCTGATGGATGGCAGTGATCCGCAACTGGTTACTGTTGGTAAAGAACTTTGGTTAGAAGCAGAACAGCAAGAAGAAACACCCCAACGAAAACCCTCATCAATTATTAAATTTATTGCTCTAGCAGCCTTAGCTTTATTATTAATTTTAATCTTGACCCCCACCGATAAAAATCCTTTTTACATCTGGTTTGGATTATTAAATGATTCTTTCCGATTGGCTTTAAAATTAATTCAATATAGTTTAATCGCCCTGTTAATTTCTATTATTTTAACTCCCCTAGAATCCTTAAGCTGGTGGGCGGGATGGTATGGAGTTCAACCGTTACAAAATCCGGGGAAATTAGTATCAGAAGCTTGCCCAGATACTCCCATCAATCATTATGTTGTGTATTTAGATGGCATCAATCAAGGTTCCTATCAATATTTACCTGAAGTTGAACGCTTTTTAGATGATTTAGCAGCAGCCACTCCTGATAATATTGCCATTGTTAAAGGGATTATGCCCTATTCTGTCACCAATAATCCCTTAACTCAAAATCGACCTTTTGCCTTTTTGTGGCGCATTGTAGACTCGATGGCGGTTAACAATCCTGCCAATCCCATTGGGTTTATTATTAATGCTCGTAATATTGTCTCAGTGGCGGTTTCAGCCGATCCTCGTTATGGCCCAATTCAAAATCAAGGTTTAGCGCAGGTTTTGTATAATAGTTTACTTAACTATGGTTATCCCCTCGGTAGTTCGATTCCGGTGACGTTAATTGGCTATAGCGGTGGTGGTCAGATGTCAATGGGGGCTGTAACCTTCCTCAAACGCACTCTCAATGCTCCGATTACGGTAATTTCCATTGCAGGGGTCATCAGTGGAAATACGGGGGCAATGGTGACAGAACATCTCTATCATCTGGTGGGTGAAAAAGATAGTGTTGAAAAAGTGGGCGCAATTATTTTCCCTGGACGCTGGCCAATTGCGTTATTATCCAATTGGAATTGTGCTAAACGCCGAGGAAAAATTAGTTTTATTTCTTTAGGGCCCGTCGGACACAATATGATGGGTGGCCCGATGGGAGATGAGAAACTCCTAAATGGTAAAACGTTTCTGGAACAAACCGTTGATATTGTCACCGGAATTTTATTAGAAAATTGGGAACTGACCGGGTTAGCGCCGGAAACGTTGAAAAAACCCAGTAACTATGAACGCTACAAACGAGCGGCTTTTAATCACATTAATTATTATCCGATTCAACAAACCCTTGATTCTCCCTATTATCAACCCGTAGGAACGTGGATTGGTCGCTTAATTTTACCGGAAGAATCAGATCGTCAGCGCGTCAAAGGCGTGTTGTTTGAAATTTATCATGCTGATGAGAAAAATCAACATCGCATCGGGCAAATTGTCAATTTGAGGTGGGATTTTGACAACCCCACTGTTAAATTAAGAGTGCAATTAGTTACCCAGGATTTAAACTTTATTGAGCAGGTCAGAGTGAGTGAATCCCAGGGAAATATTCACCCGGAACGGATTAATGGTTGGTCAAAAGTTGATCCTTTAGAATCCATCGCCGGAGCTAGACCCCAGGATGATGTGATTGTTGTGTTAAAAGATCCTGTGCTTTTAAAAGATACGGGAGCAGAACCTCCAAGTCTTTATATTCAGCATGATCCTGTAGAAATTACCGGGCGATTTTATGGGTTAGTTACGGTTGTTCAAAATTTAGGAAAAGACCTGTTTTTAGTTCGTCATTATCAACCTGAATCTCAAGGATTTTACGGCCCCGAAGAACAAGTCTATTTACCTTCTGTTGTAGCTAATCGAGATGGGATTTTGTCTTCGGTTAATCAAGATTTAGAACGCTCTCCAATTAATCCTTCAGGATGGTATATTTTTGGGCAAAAAAATATCGATGGTCAATTTGTAGTTCAAGCACTCGCACCTCGTCGATTATTTTCCCTGAATCCAGATGTTGTAATTTCGGGACAACAACAAACCCTAGATTATATTAATCATGAATACTGGAAAAATAAAGTTACCCCCAAAGGGGAAATTAAGACGATTTTACTCAATCCTAATCAGGAGAATTCGATTTATTCTGTTCATCCTGAATCCCTTTGGCAAGAAGGCGATCGCGCTTTATTAATGCACGTTTATGGAGGCATTGGAGGCCCTAATGGAGATCATACTCCCTTTGGGATTTACTTCGGACATTTTGCCTATGGCATAGCTACGGTTATACGCGATCGCATCACCCAAGAGTTACGCTTTAATATTGAGTATCGCCAAATTTATACCCATAATTGTGATGGGATTATTTCAGCCAATTTAGACTGGACACGCTACGCAGGTGATCGTCAATTTGGGTGGTTAGGATGTCGTCCTTTTACCGATATTCTGATTAAATTTCCTCCCCTAACTCAAGATTATGATTTTGATGGGTTCAAATTTTCTCCCTTGGATTTTGTGATTAATGAACTTGATATTATGACGGCTCGATATCGCATTGGAGATGGTACGGGAACCACTTTTGTGAGTGCGATTAATTCCTGTTCTCAAGATTCCAGTCAAGCCTTGTACTTATCTCTCAGACGAATGCTGGCTCAATTTGAATTAAATCCCCTATTAATGAAATGGTTGCGAGAAAATCCTCACCATGAACAAACCGAACGATTCTTCCAATTAAATACCTTAGTAAGAAGTTTAGAAAAGATCTTAACACCGATGGGAAAAGTCAGGAAAGATTGGCAATACAGTGCCCCAACTTTAGGTCGTTTTCCCGAAGAAACTCCCTTAAAAACCTTGTCTCGATTAGCGGACAGTTGGCGATCTTTATTACCTCGATTAATTAACGATCAAATCGCCATGATCTTTCTACAATTAGGAGCTTATGTCTGGATTCTCCGTACCAATCAAGTCGGTGGAAACGATTCCTCGATTGAACCCCTAATTCCTACAGATTTTTGGTTTGGTATTCCTAAACTGGAACACTTTAAATATGATTCATGATCCCCAAACCTTCTAAAAATGGCCCAATGCTGAACACAATTTAAGATTTATTGCGAAAATGAACGTCTAATAACGGTAAAATAAATTCCGTTCAGAACCCCCAGTTTAGGTTAGCATCCCAAACCCTGATGTTTGTGATTCAATTTGGGATGACCACAAAACTGGGGATTGTTCATAAGGTCAAATCAAAACTTCGTGCAATTATCCAATCGTTCTAACCAGTCAACCCTAAACCCGTTACCGAGTACAACCTCAGAGTTACCCTTTACTCTTCAAGACGTGAAAGCTGCGATTCCCGCCTACTGCTTTGAACCCTCGGTGTGGAAATCTCTGAGTTACTTCTTTATTGATATTTCCATCATTGCAGCCCTTTATTTCATCGCCTATAAACTCGATTCTTTGCTATTTTTCCCCATTTTTTGGGTGATGCAAGGAACGATGTTTTGGGCGTTATTTGTTGTGGGCCATGATTGCGGTCATGGGTCTTTCTCAAAAATCAAATGGCTCAATAACTTAATTGGCCATCTTTCCCATATCCCCATTCTGGTTCCCTATCACGGTTGGCGAATTAGCCACAGAACTCATCACGCCAATACAGGAAATATTGACACCGATGAAAGTTGGTATCCGGTCACGGAAACTAAGTTTAATATCATGCCTTGGTATGAAAAGCTATTTCGCTTTTATCTGCCTTTACTCGCTTATCCGATTTATCTATTTCGGCGCTCTCCCAATCGTCAAGGGTCTCATTTTCTTCCTAGTAGTCCCCTATTTAAACCCTCGGAAAAATGGGATATTATTACCAGTACATCCCTGATGATTGTCATGGTAGGGTTTTTAGGATTCCTAACTTATCAGTTTGGATGGCTGTTTTTTGTCAAATACTATTTCATGCCCTATTTAGTATTTGTAATATGGCTGGATTTAGTCACTTATTTACATCATACGGAAGCTGATATTCCCTGGTATCGGGGGGATGATTGGTATTTCCTGAAAGGAGCATTATCGACTATTGACCGCGATTATGGCTTTATTAACCCGATTCATCATGATATTGGGACTCACGTTGCTCACCACATTTTCTTGAGTATTCCCCACTATCATTTAAGAACAGCCACAGAAGCGATTAAACCCCTTTTAGGTGACTATTATCGTTACTCGGCTGAACCCGTTTGGAAGAGTTTTATTCAATCTTATTGGTCTTGTCATTTTGTTCCTGATAATGGTTCAAAAGTGTATTATCAATCCGGTTGGAATTCTGACAAAACCGTTGATTAAAGACTGATCAATTCAGATGCGGGGTTTCAGGTTAGAAATCCCGTTTTTTTTCCTTTTTAATATGAAATCCAATTATAGATGCTACAGATGATCCTTCCTAACCCTACCCCGTAGAGACGTTGTATGCAACGTCTCTACGGGGGTGAATTTGTAGCATTCTTTTCGGGATGTCATATAAAATTTGAAAAATTAACTCTGAATTTGATATCATCAAGTTTATATTAAGTTAAAGTATCTGTTTATGTCTTTTTACAACCAAAACCTAGAAGCATTTCTGCAACTGTTACAGGAACAACCTCAATTATTTACCGAGTCAAAACGTCAAGAATTACTTGCTGTAATTGAACCGCTACCGGATGACATTGAAACGTTATCTATTGCGATCGCAAGTTGGTATGAAACTGATGATGAAATTGTTGATGCTCAATTAGAAATCCTGAATAATTCTATTTTAATGGCTAATAATTCTTCTGGCGATCGCACCACCGAATTAGCATTAGCCCGTTTTCCTAAAAATAACATTGACGATGTTCCTAAACCCAATCAACCGTTAAACAAAGAAACCTTAAAAAAGGCTATTCAAACATTATAACTAAAATCTTAATTAACCCCTCTCTATCAACTGATAACGGATAACTGGTACAGACGCGCCATGGCACGTCTCTACTGATAACTGTAATTATTGAATTTTAACATTTAATTGATAGGTTGCATTTCCACGAGTTCCCCCAACAATAATTTCATACGTTCCGGTTGCGGGTAATTTTAAACTAGATTGAGTGGCTTCTGTTTTTAAAACCTGTCCATTGGGAGCAATAACATCAAAAACAGCATTATTTTCTAACGATGTCATTTTAACATCCATTCTCTGTCCTTGATTCGCTTTTAATAAATAAATATCTCGACTTCCCCGAACAACAGATTGGGACACAGTAGCTGAATTTTTCCCCGGTGCGAAACGAATTTGAGAAACTAAACACGGTTGTTTTTTATAAACCACTCGTCCCGTATTCAGAGAATCAGATGTTAACGTCCAGGTTTCTTTCGTTTTTTGAGTATCTAACTCAATTTTTGTGGTAATATTTAACGATAATTTATTGCCATTTTTTGTTCCTTGTAACGTTTGAATATAGGACGTATATTGACACTCCCCGCTCTGAAGAGACGGGGATTCTACATTCTACGTCAGAATTTGCTCAACCAGGGTAGCCCCAAGAAGAGTAGAGACTCCAACTCCTGTAGCGTTACTTCGGGATTGCCCATCCCTAGTTTGTTTTGCCAGATTGAGAATATTAATTGCAGCATTTGTATCTCTATGTAGTTCGCATCCACAATTACAAATATGGGTGCGAGTTGATAGAGATTTTTTCACAATTCCCCCACAATTAGAGCATTTTTGCGAAGTGAAATGGGGTGCAACTGGTATTGCTAATTTATCAAACTTAGCTGCAAAATATTCTATCCATTGCCGGAACAAATACCAACTAGCATCGCTAATTGATTTAGCTAAACAGTGGTTTTTAACCAAATTTCTAACACTTAAATCTTCGTAGACTACTAAGTCGTTAGACTTGCATACGTTACGCGCCGTTATCTTGGCGTGTTCATTCCGTTGCCTGCTTACTTTTAAGTGTTTTTTAGCGTAAATTTTTCTAGCTCTCCGTCTACCTGATGAACCCTTAACCTTTTTATAGATTTGTCTCTGAGATTTTTTAATAGACGTTTCCGCCTTTCTCAAAAACTGGGGATTGGGTTCTTGGTGTCCATTAGAGTCTGTGTAAAATGACTCAATGCCAACATCAATTCCAATTTCATTTCCCGTTTTCGGTTGAACATCGGTAACGGTAATACCCAGACAAAACTGGCAGTAATAACCGTCAGCACGACGAATCAATCGCACCCGTTTGATGTCTTTAAGATTGTAGGTATGGAGATCCCATTTCCCCAGTAATTTAAGATTGCCAATTCCGTTTTTGTCGGTAAAGGTAACTTGTCTTTTAGTTGGGTGTAACTTCCATCCTGTTGTTTTATATTCAACAGAACGACAGTCTTTTTGAAATTTGGGATATCCTTTTTTACCCGAAATCTTTTTCTGGCAATTGTCGTAAAAACGACTAATGGCAGTCCATCCCCGCTCGGCTGCGGATTGGACTGCCATTGAATTTAGATCATTAACAAAGGAGAATTCTTTTCTGAGAGCCGTTGAATATTTGTTTAAGGCAAACTTGTCGATTTTCAACTCTCTGGAATTATCCATCCAGTATCTAATCGCTTTATTGCGAATGAATTGAGTGGTGCGGATGGCTTGATCAATTGCTTTGAATTGATCAAGTTTGCCTTTGACTTTGTATTCTAAAACTATCATGAAATTCTCCTGTTTTCGACCTGTTTCTAGGTTAACATAGATTGAGAAATATTCACGGGGAATAAATTCCCCTGAGTCGTTTTTCATCTGTTGTCTGTTGGCGTAGCCTGCCGTAAGGCATAGACACGCTCGTTTTCAATCTCCCAGGTTTGTCTTATAAGATTCTTTTTGATTATGAATTGTAGCTTCCACTCGACCCGTAACTTTATTTCCCTGAATATAAATCCGGGCGATGGAGTCCATATTATCATTCGCGACTGAAAAACAATAGCCTTGAATAGAAGAGGAACTCGAATTTTGAGCAATTTGTATCGGAGGATTAACAGGAACGGCGGTCACTGAGCCTTGCCGAAGTGAGGCTACAATATTAATCTGGGGTGTAACATTCAGAAAAGTTCCTGCAACGGCGACAAATCCTAATACTTTCATCATTATTTTTACCCGGTTAACGATTAAATATGTACTGATTTTTAGGGTTTTGGGTTCCCTGATTTAAGCATTTTCTGACATAATTTTCTATCTTCAGGACTAACCATTAAATTTGTTTTTAAATAATCTTCTACCCAATGGCAAGCATAAGCAAAATCATTCAAACTTAAAACCCGATGTAAATCCCATAATATAACAGTCTTATCAGCACTCGCTGAAATCAGGGTTTTGCTATCGGGACTAAATTTAACATCATAGACTTCATCATCATGAGCATTCAAAGTTTTAACTAAACTACCATCCATTTTCCAGAGTTTAATTGTTTTATCTTGACTCGCAGAAGCAATAAAATGTTGGTCAGGACTAAACGCTACAGCCATAACAGTTCCAGTATGTCCGGTTAAGGTATGTTCATCTATAAAGGATTTCAGTGATGGATTCCACCGCCATAATTTTACCGTTTGATCTCGACTAGCTGAAGCTAAAACCTGTCCATCAGGACTAAACACGACATCCCAAACCCCATCTTGATGACCCGTTAAAGTTTGTAACAGTTGACCTTGAAAATTCCAGATTTTAACGGTATTATCGTCAGAACTAGAGGCAATCCATTGATGTTCAGGCTGAATTGCAATTCCCCAGACTTGACCATGATGACCCTCCAAGTTGGAGCGCAATTTGCCATCCAGTCCCCAGATTTTAATGGTTTTATCCCAACTTCCTGAAATCATAGATTGACTATCAGGACTAAATTTTACATCCCAAACCCCCCATTTATGTCCCTCTAGGGTTTTATCAGGTTGGGTGTTTAACAATCCTGTCTGAGTTCTTTGCCAAAGTTTAATAGTTGCATCATCAGAGGTTGAAGCCAACCAGCGACCATCGGGACTAAATTCTACCCGATTCACCCGCCACTGATGTCCAGTTTTCAAGGTTTGTAATAATCGACCTTTCTTTGTCCAAAGTTTAATAGTTTTATCTAAGGAAGAGGAAGCAATAATTCGACCATCCGGGCTGAAATTAACACCCCAAACGGCATCTTGATGTCCAATCAAGGGCATGACTAAAGCATAGCCAATTTTCGAGAGTTTAATACTTTTATCCCAACTTGCAGAAGCAATGGTTTGACTATCGGGACTAAACGCAACAGCACTGACTTCTCCCTTATGTTGCCATAATGTTTTATAGGGGTTATACAAGGAAGTCGTGGCATCTTTTCGCCAAAGTTGGATTTGTTGATTCCGAATCGCCCCGGCTAAGAATTTGCCGTTAGGACTAAACGCCACCCCCCAAACTTCATCTTCAAAGGCGCCGAAGGTCTGGAGTAACACCCCCTCCCGACTCCAGAGTTTAATGGTTTTATCCCGGCTGGCGGAAGCCAACTGTTGACTATCAGCACTCCAAGCCACCGACATCACTTCAGCTTGATGTCCAGTGAGGGTTTTTAACAATGTGCCATCGGATTTCCAAATTTTAACCGTTTTATCTTCACTTCCAGAGGCGAATCTTTGACCATCGGGACTAAAGGAAACGGTTTTAATTTTTTTTGTATGGGCGGCTATGGTTTTTAACAGTTTCCCGTCTATTGTCCATAATTTAAGGGTTTGATCAAAACTCGCAGAAATGAGTGTATCTTCTGTGGGACTAAAACTCACAGCCATCACTGGGTCTTCATGTCCAGTCAGGGTTCTTAGGTATGTCCCGTCCGTTTTCCAGAGTTTAATCGTTTTATCGTTACTGGTGGAGGCTAGAAGAGGTTGACGGGGACTAAAAGCAATACTAAAAATAGCATCTTGATGGCCGATTAAAGTCTTAACCAATGAACCATCAGGTTTCCAAAGTTTAACCGTTTTATCCAAACCCCCAGAGGCAATTAAATCTCCTTTGGGACTAAACTCTACGGAATGGATAAGGCTAGTATGTCCCAAGAGTTGATTATATTCTTGAATTCCATAGACCGATTTTTGTAAAGTTAACTGCACATTTTCACGGGTTTCGGGATCAATATTGGGTAAGGTTTGTAATTGTTTATAAGCTTTTATCGATTGAATTAAAGCTTCAAATCGTTGATTTAGGGCAAATAAAGCTTCAGAAGATTGGCGTAAGGCTTTCATTTCATTGGTTTTTGCTTGTTGTTCATTCACCCTCGCTTGATGATATTGAAACCAACTAATTCCACTTAATCCCATCGCAATAATTAAAGCACCACTCACGGATAACAGTAAAAATCGTTGCAGTTTTGCCGTTTGTTTTTCTTGAATAAGACGGGCTTCTACTTCCTGCATTCGGGCGGCTTCTAAAGCTTGCTGCATTTCCCGACGGTCTAATTCTTCACTTTTAGCTAAAAATTGATAATCTAAATCACTAATACTGCGACCACTTGACCAATTTTGAGCTTCTTTTAAGGCTTGTCCTCGTAAGAGTCGGGAAGAATCTTGTTGATTTGATTGTAACCAGGCATCAAAAGCTTGAGAATAGGGACGCAGGCTACTAAGTTGTTGGGTCACCCAATCAGAATCAAATACTTCTTGATAAATTCGATTTTTGACCCAGAGAATGCCACCAGTTTTGATGACTAAACCCGATAAAATCAGTTCTGATTGTTCGTTACTATCATCAGTAAAAACTTCTAAACCCTGGAGAATATTTTGATAGATACCAAGGATTCTTCCTAAACGATACTGATTATATTCGATGCGGTTACGGATGGTTTTTAAATGTTCCGGTTCATCTTGAGATTCCCATTTATAAATTATATGCGATCGCACTAAGGATTCTACCCAAAATCCTTCAGTCCCAGGGGGAATTGTTAAAATATCATTGAGGGTATCCTGAGCAGAATTAAGTACCAATTGGCAGATTTTTTGAGTTAAAAAGGGTTGTCCTCCTGTCCAATTAATAATTTCCCGCATCACAGCCTGAGCATTTGTAACTTTTTTCTCTAAACCTGGAATTAAAGGTTGAACTTCGTTGAGGGTAAAACCTTCTAATTCAATGGCTGTCCCAATATTAAAGGGGGTACGACTGCGATCAGAAATTAAATCGGACGGTGTAGCAACCCCAAATAAGGCAAAGCTAACCCGGTTATATTCAGGATTAATTGCTCTTTGGTTATAACAAAATCGAATAAAAGCAAAAAAATCATCAACTTTAAAATTTAAACTGAGAATACTATCAATTTCATCTACAAAAATAATTAACTTTTTATCGGGAAATTGAGTGAATAAAATATCCTCTATAAAGTTACTTAATCGTTGAACTACTGAAATATCTTCTTCTTCTTTCCACCAATTCTTTAAATTAAATTTACCTAACAGGTTAAATCCACGCCATAATTCGCTAACAATTCCTTTATACCATTGTTGCGCTGTTACCATTTCGCTGCCAATGCGCGTCATATCTAATGTTGTACATTGAAAGCCTTCTTGTTGTAAACGATAACGAGTTTTAACCAGCAAAGAGGATTTCCCCATTTGTCGAGAATTTAACACATAACAAAAATGCCCTTGTTGTAATTGAGAATACAGATCAGAATCTGCTTTTCTCACAACATAAGTCGGAGCATCTTGGGCTAAACTTCCCCCAATTTGATAGTTAGAATAAATCATGAGATCTAGGGCACACCGAACAGCTTAATGGGTAGCAGTATATTATTTTTTTGAGCCTCTTGCCTTAAGATCCCGATTAATGGTATAGGTTGACAATCCCCGCCCTATAAAGTGCGGAGATTCTTAAGAGATGTAAATCCTTAAAGGGTTAGCCAAAAACCCCCTAGACACTCGCTCAAAATTGAGTCTGTGCTTACTTTTAACCAAAATATTGGCACTCCCATTAATATCGGCGGAAACAAGATGTTTATCCTTTGTTATATACAATCCTTTTAGGACGGGGTTTCAAACCCCAATTTTCGATGACAGAACATTTTAATCTGCTTAAAAATTTAACACAGATGAACAAAAAACTGGCTGTTTCTCTCTTGACTCTTCTCTTTACCGTTAATTTTCCTTTATTAGGTTGGGCCGAAACCGTGTTAGAAAAAGTAAACCGGACAGGGGTGCTGACCGCAGGGGTGAGGACGGATGCGGTTCCCTTTGGTTATACTGACAACAATAACGCCTTACAAGGATATTCTGTTGATTTAATTAAATTGATTCAACAGCGTTTAGAGAAACAATTGAATAAACCGATTAAATTAGAATTAAAAACCGTCACCTTAAAAAATCGATTTACTCAAATAGAAACAGGTCAATTAGATATTGTCTGTGAAGCCACCAGCATTACACCAGAACGAGAAGAAATGGTTGATTTTTCCATTCCCTATTTTACCAGTGGAATTCAACTGCTAGTCCGAGAAGCGGATGCAGAACGTTTAGATCCCACAAAAGCCTCAGAAACTCAATTAGAAACTATCCGAGAAAATAATATCACCGTTGGATTTTTACTCGGAACCACAACAGATGATGAATTCCGTCCCATTTATCCTGAAGCAAAATGGCAAGTTGTGGGTAGTCGTGCGGATGGAATTCGTCGGTTAAAATCAGAAGAAATTGATTTAATGGCGAGTGATGGGATTTTATTATTAGGTGAATTATGGGAACAAGGCGAAGATTTTAAAGCGTTTCGTTTAGTACCTGAACAACCTTTAACCTTTGAAAATTACGGCTGTATTTTACCTCAAAATAGTGCTCAATGGGGAACCTTGGTTAACCAAACCATTACCAGTGAAGAAAATACTCAACTATGGAACCAATGGTTTGACCCTAAAACAGGGCGTTTTCCTTACCAACGTTTTCAAAGTAAAGCTAAACCTTAAAAGGGGAAAGTCCTCTCCTTTGACTTTTTATTCCTAGTATCATTAATGTCAAATTCAGCCAAAAACCTCTGATTATATGAAATCCTGAAAAGAATGCTACAAATTCCCCCCTGTAGAGACGTTGCATGCAACGTCTCTACAGGGGGGTTAGGAAGGATCATCTGTAGCATCTATAATTGGATTTCATATTAGATCCCCCTAAATCCCCCTTAAAAAGGGGGACTTTGAATTCTAATCCTCCCCTTTGAAAGGTAGGGGTGATCAAGGACTAGAAAAAAATCAACGAACTTTTGGTAATCAGCCTACTTTTAGCTTTAAAAATGTAGGTTTTAACCATTGGAGGAGGGAACATTCGGTTTGATTAACCGTTGAATACTAACGTATATTGCTAATAGAATTACTCCCACTGATAGAAAACTAAACAAAACCGTTCCCATTGTGAATAAACCCACAACCAGGGTACGAACTGCTGTTGATATTTGAATCACCGTAAAATTCTCGGATTGAATCGGTTTGTTAGCGAATTTTTCAGCGATAATATGGGTTAATTTATAAAAGACTAAGGCAACTCCCCCATACATTAACCCATTCGTAATACAACGGAATAAATTAATAGTATCTGTTTGTGAGGTCGTTTGAGGTGTTTTAGAAGTAGATTCAATCATAGTTTATGAGTGGGCTAAACGAATACCAGTAGAAATAAATTTTGCTGTCCAAAACTCTAATTCTGGGTTAGCGATTTGGGTTTTTACAGCTTCTAAAACCCGTAAAGCTTCGGCTTCAGATTCTGTTAAGGCAAACACCGTTGGCCCGGAACCAGACATCATGGTTCCCAGAACACCTTGAGCCTCAAAAGCTTCTCGCAGTTGTAAGACTTGGGGATATTCGGGTAAGGCAACTTTCTCTAAATCATTGTGCAGCAATTTACCAATTTCTGCCCCATCTCGGTGCATAATTGCAGAAACCATCGGCCCAGAATGAACCCGTTGTTGACGAGTTTCTAAGTCTTGAACGTCTGAAACGTAGCTATCACTAAACTGTTGACGATAGGTTTTATAAGCCCAAACCGTCGAAATTCCCAAGTTCCGATATTTAGCTAAAACCACATACAAATGATCTAAATTCGTGAGGGGAGAAAGTTGTTCACCTCGTCCCGTTGCTAAGGCAGTTCCACCTTGAATACAAAAGGGAACATCCGAACCAATTTGAGCCGCTAATTCTTCTAATTCACTTTGAGTTAAGCCTAATTGCCAGATTAAATCTAAACCCACTAAAACCGCCGCCGCATCCGTTGAACCTCCCGCTAAACCTGCGGCAATGGGAATATTTTTTTTGATATTAATTTCCACTCCCCCAAATTGTGCCATCGCATCGGGGAATTGTTGGGCTAATAAGGCTGCCGCCCGATAAGCTAAATTCGTGTGATCATTGGGAACTTCTGCATGGGCACAGCGCACACTAATGGTATCAATTCCAATCGATTGAATGTCAATTTGATCGGCTAAACTAATACTTTGGAGTACCATCGCCAATTCGTGATATCCATCGGGGCGATCGCCTATAATTTCTAAGTAGAGGTTAATTTTTGCCGGAGCAATTAAAGAATAGGAACGCATTTGTATTCACAAGACAAACAAAGTTGTTGATTGTTTACAGGTAAGGGCGGGGTCACCCCGCCCCTACAACTGTTGATCGTTGACTGATAGTTCAGTCCATAAACAGTTACTCAAATTTACCCATTGTTCAACACTGAGGTCTTCGGCGCGAACTTGGGGGTTAATCTCTAATTGTTCCAGTAATTGGGTTAATTGATCTCGACTGACCACACTTTGTAAATTATTTCTTAACATTTTGCGTTTACTGGAAAATCCTAATTTGAGTAAAGTTTCCAAATATTGGGGGTTAGAGGCGGGATGTTGGATGGGACGGGGACGCAAACGAATCACCGCAGAATCCACTTTTGGCGGGGGATAAAAGGCTTTTGCGGGGACATCACAGATATAATCGCAGTCGGCGAGATATTGGACTCGAACAGACAACGCCCCAAAGGTTTTAGACCCTGCATGGGCGGTGATACGTTGAGCAACTTCTTTTTGAACTAACAGGACAATTAATTGAAATGGGTTGGGGTTTGGTTCCCCAATGGTTCCTAATAATTGTTCAACAATTGGCCCGGTAATATTATAGGGAATATTAGCAACAACTTTATTGGGATTTTTGAAATTGGGAAAATTCTGTAATTGCGTTGCAATATCTAAGGTTAAAATATCCCCTTGTAATAATAAAAAATTCTCTTTATTGCCTAATCGTTTAACCAGATTTTTGCATAAATCCGTATCAATTTCAACCGCAACAACAGACGTAGCTCCTGATAGCAATTGAGTGGTTAAAATTCCTGTTCCTGGGCCAATTTCCAAGATTCGATCTGAGGGAGATAATGACGCAGATTTAACAATTTTACTTAACGCTTTTTCACTGCGTAACCAATGTTGAGCAAATTGTTTTCGAGGTTGGGGCGATCGCATAGAGGAATTAAATAATGGGACTACCATGATGATGAATTAAATACCATTGATTTGCCATCCGAGTATAAATATTCGTTGCCATTGATGTTGCTTGCAGGCGACGGCGACCGACAATTTGCATCACATTTTCTGTTAAAATAACATAAGCAATATCTCCATTAATTTCCGTTGAGATAATTTGGGTTTCAATTTCTAAATATTGAGTGGCTTTAAAAATTTGCTCCCAGGAAGCTCGAATAGCTTCCCATCCTTTCACCGCTTTCCGTCCAGGATGAATGCAAACCGAAGCAGTTCCCTTTGACCAAAGGGTACTCATGGCTTCTAAATCCTGTTTTTCAAAAGCTCGATAAAATGCTTTATTGATCGTTAATACCAGTTGTTCATCCGTCATAACGCTGAAGTAGGGTGAGGGGGTGAGGGAAACCAGAATAAGCGGCTCTCTTCACAAGTGGCCCGAATTATGTCAGTATCATTTCCAGCATCAGGTGTTAGGGATTGGTTAACGGTTAACCGTTGGCTATCAACCGTCAACATCAAAATGTGACAGACTCGCTCAACTTCTCACCCAAATTAGGCCGTGTCAAATCGAACTCAATTGTTAGTTAGTCGTGTTTTAGTGGCTGTGATTGCCATGACCACACCACAAATTGCTCAAGCTACGGAAATTGTAGCTCAAGCCAACCCCCAAGCCAACAAACAGCTTAATGATTTGTTAGAACAGGGCCGAAAGTTGGTGGATGCTGGAGATCTGGAAAATGCCATTACCATCTATACCCAAGCGGTTGCTTTAGATCCTAGAAACGCTAAAATTTATTCAGGGATTGCCTATTTAGAAGCGTTACGCGGTAACTTCCAAGTTGCGGCTCAATATTATCAAAATGCCTTAATCTTAGAACCTAATAATGCGGATTTTCAGTATGGTTTAGGGTTTAGTTTAGCCAATTTACAACAATATGATGCGGCGGCGGATGCCTATCGTCGGGCGACAATGCTCAAACGCGATAATATTCAAGCCCATCAAGGGTTAGCCGCAACCTTATTCCGTAAAGGGGACTATACAGGGGCAATTCGAGCTTATCAAACTATTCTCACCCTTGACCCGCGTAATTGGCAAGCTTATTCTTCGATGGGGATGGCATTTCTCAAGCAAGAAAACGTGATGAAAGCCTTAGAAGTGCTGCAACAAGCGGCAATGATAGCCCCCAATGAAGCGAGTATTCAAATTAAATTAGGAGCCGCTTTATTAAAATATGGCGATCGCAATGGGGGTGTTGCCGCCTTTGAACGTGCCGCCCAACTCGCTCCCCGTGATGGCGATGTGCAATTCCAAATTGGTGAAATTTTTAAAGCTGAGGAAAACTGGGAAGCCGCCAGCCAAGCTTATCAACGGGCTTTAGCGTTAAAACCAACTTTGATGGAAGCGAATGCAGCCCTGGGAGAATTGCAACTCGCACAACAAGATTATGTCGGGGCAATTATTAGTTATCGTCGGGTGATTGAAAATAATCCCAATGATGCCTCTGCCCATTTTAATATGGGATTGGCGCTGAAAGGCCGAGGCAGTCGAGAGCAACAAGCGATCGCGTCTTTCCAAAAAGCCTTAGAACTTTATCAGCAACAAGGCAATCCCGAAGGCGTCAAAAAAACCCAAGCTGCTTTACAGCAATTACAACCGAAGAAAAAGTAAATTGATGTTATTGGCGATCGCATTCCCATTAGAAACAAATTAAGCTGTTTTTAGGAAGGTGCGATCGCACAAAGTCATCTCCAAAACCTGTGTCATCAACTATGATAGAAAGGGAGGCAATTGTGCAATTAAGTGAGGCTATTGCCCATAAATTTCAGCCAGAAAAAATTATTTTGTTTGGCTCTTATGCTTATGGTAATCCCCAAGATGACTCGGATGTAGATTTATTAGTAATTTTGCCATACAAGGGAAGCAGCTTTCGCAAAACTTGGGAAATTTTGAATAAAATTCAGCCTAAATTTGCTATAGATTTGTTAGTACGAAGTCCTATAGAGGTGGAGCAACGCCTCGCATGGAATAATTTTTTTCTGCGGGAAATTATCGAAAAAGGAAAGGTGATTTATGAATCCCCTAACCGTTGAATGGGTTGATAAAGCTGAGGGGGATTTTACGACCGCTTTAAGGGAATAGCGATCACATATTCTATAGGTTTTCTTCACTTAAATTAAAAGGAATAATTACTGATTGTAACCAATGGGTAAATTCTTTTCTGGTGATTTCTCCTGATGCGACTTGAATAATAACTTTTTCCTGTTCTTCTACATTGGCATTAATTTCAAAACCATTCAGGATTAAAAAAACTTCCATTGCTGCATGACCCGTTCTTTTATTCCCATCCAGAAACGGATGATTTTTAATCAAAGAAAAACCTAATGCTGCCGCTTTTTCTGCAAGAGTCGTATAAAGTTCTTGGCCCCCAAAAGTCATTTGCGGTTGAGCAACAGCCGATTCCAGTAAACCCCGATTTGTAATTCCTAAACCCCCACCCGTCTGAGCAATAATTTGATGATGAATATCTAAAATTTGTTCTATAGTTAAGTAGAGCATTAGGCTAGACGTTGATAAAGCTCATGGTTTTTATTGAGGACATATTCTGTGGCTTTTTGATAGGATAGGGTTGGCGGTTTGATAGTAATAATCAGTTGTCCTTCCTGTTGAGTTAGTTCAACTTCTTGGCTATCTCCTAATAATTCCTTGGGGATTAAAACTCCTTGTTCGGTAACTTTTAATTTCATGGGTTTTATTTGTGCTAAGATTAGTCAAGTTTATTCTATCATTTCCTCTAACCAACTTTGCATCGCCCCTAACAAATTATCCTGACTGGGGGGAAACCCGCGCAAAGGTGCTGACCGGGGTTCATCTCATCAAAGTTGAGTCTATATTGATTTGCCAATTTTCATCAATAAATTGCAGATTTTCATCATAAATAAGCGTCAGTTCACCAAGATTTTTTGACTCATTATGATTAGATAAATATTCAGCAAGCTCAGGAACAAATTGAAGGAAAAACTTGAGTTGAAGCCAGCGTTTTTGACCTGTGAAACCAATAGCACTACTGACTAATTCAAAAGATAGGGAACGGGGTAAAATAATCTCTTCATAAAATTCATCTTGTTCATCCCAGTATCCAGATATTTTATACTCGCATAATTCCAGATGTTCTGTCACCAGTGCGTTAGCATCTAGATTTGCTAATACCTCTGTTAAATCTTGCCAAACTGGGTGAGTTTTTAATTGTAGTTTTGTCATGGTTGGTTGCTGATTAATGCTCTGTTACAAAACCGGGAAAATGTAAGACTCCATCTATTACTTTTGATTTAAAATCAAACCCTTCAATTTCTGAAGGAACCAGACCAATATTCCCGCGAGGGGAAACAATTCCTTTTTCAATAGCTTTTAAATGTTTATGATTTTGGTCATATTTTATCACCAGTTGGATTTGCTCTTTGCTAAAAGATACTAACTGACCATTAGCAGTTTTATAGATTATATCAGGCTGAATTTCTGCCCAGCTATTGGGTAGATGTTCCATTCAATTTTTACTAAGATTATCAAATTTTATTTGACCATTTCCTCTAACCAAGTTTGAATTACTCCTAACAAATTATCCTGACTGGGGGGAAAACTGCGTAAAGGTACTTCTAGGGTTTCATCAGTTATCCAGAGAATGTGTAAACCCAGTTTAGCATCGGCAATTTTGCCACAGCAGGTGAGGAGTGGGGTATGAAGTTTACAGTCATAATTTAAACGGATTAATAATATTGAGTTGTCGAGAAACAATTAACCCATCCTGCATATCTTCAGAATACAGAGTATCTGCACCACCCGATAAAGCACTGGCAACAATCAAACTATCCCAAAACGAGAAATTATATTGAATGCGTAAATCAGAAGCTATAACAATAATATTGCGATCAATATCCATGACAATACAACCCTGATAAAATTCTTCAATAATCTGTTTAATTTTAATTTCACTAAGTTTGGCTTTTTTGCATAAAACAGCACAAACTTCATTAATCACTTGGGTACTAATTAAAATGTTTTTTTGATTAGTCAAATTGATAGCAATGTTATGCTTTTTAATTTCTTCAGAACGATCGCTATCTGGATCTATCAAAAATTGATATAACCATATATTAGAATCACAAAAACTCAGAGGATTTGGCATAACTAGAGTTGATGTATGTCATCTTTGGTTAATTTACGCACACCCGGAACGGAAATTGGATTTTGCGTTAATTCGGCAATGATTCCCGTTTGAGAAATTCTTTTAGGTTGTTTGAGGATAATCACTGTCACCTCGTTTTCTTCTCTTAAATCCTGTTGATATTCTTCTGGTATCTCGATGATACCTTGTTGGATTTTTGCTTTAAATTCAACGGAATTAGCCATCTTGTATTCTCCTTGTCTATGATTAAGCTTGATCAATCTGTTCGCGGGTGAGAAAACCATTGACTTTAATCGGCTTTTCTGTTAAAGTATCAATGATATCTGGGTTTTTCATATTGACTTGAAAACTGGCTAAATTATCAAGTTGATTTTTAGGTTGAAACGCTTCGAGAATGGCTTGGATTTGGGTAATTTGTTCCGGTTTTAACCCACTGATATTAATAGTTTTGCTCATAATTGATGGACATGAATAGGATATGATAATTTTAACACATTTCCTCTAACCAACTTTGCATCGCCCCTAACAAATTATCCTGACTGGGGGGAAACCCGCGTAAAGGTGCTTCGAGGGGTTCATCGGTTATCCAGAGGATATGTAAACCCAGGTTAGTATCGGCAATTTTGCGACAGCAGGTGAGGAGTGGGGGATGAGGTTTACAGTTATGGAAAATTAGGGCTAGGTGGCGTTTTTGCAGTTGTTTTTTTACGGTGAGAATCTGTTGTTTGAGTTGGGCAAAGTTGCTGACAGTGGGGATGTCTGTTTCGGGGAGTGCGAGGGAGTAAATTAGGGTGCAAAGTTCTTGACAAATAGCGCTGGTGTCTGTTTCATCTGCTAGGGATTGAATGTTGATAGGTAGGGGGTAAGTTTGGGTAGTGGGTTGGAGTTGGGTGAGAATGTCGAATATAAAAATAACGTGATTATCTGGCTTCTGGAAGGTCATTGCTCTTAGTCCATTAAATGTGGCACTCACTATCTGAACACCTAGCCATGCTTTTACCGCATTTTCAGCTACACCCAAGCCTCTACCTGCGAGTGTCATCCAAATTGGCGTGCTAGTTTCAGAATCATACAAATTTGACCAACTCACGGGATTTTCTGCCGGATTTTGACAAATAACAGGCAACCAACTGGCACAGGGAAAATAGTTTTCTATTCCATGTAACTGTTCTCGCGCTTCTCTGACAGCAAGATATAAAGATTTACCATTAGAAAAAGAATTTAAAAAATATTTCAAAAACTCTTTCGCCACTAAATCCGGTACAGGTTCCCGCATGACAATCATTTGAGGAATCTGTAACTCGGTTAAATCTCTAGCAATCCCTAACCCATCACAGGAATTGAAAATCGCTAACTGTAACCCTCGTTCAATCGCCTTTTTTAGAGCATATTTTAAATCAGTAATCGTCAAACTTTCTTTAGAATTAATATACATTTTTCCCGTCGTACCATCGGGATTACTGCTACTATGTCCAGCAAAAAATAAAATATCCCACCCGTTCTCATCCCAAAGTTTTTCGTTAAATTCCTGTCGGTTGGGTTCAACTAAAAACTCCGGTTCAGCATTAGATAAATTTTCCAAAAATTTCCGATCTGCATTAATATCAATACCAGTTTTATCACCTAAAATCGCTAATATTCTAACTTTGGGTTTAGGTTTAACTAACTTTTCTACTCGTTCAAAGGCAGAAGAAAACAGCGCCACTTCTGCTAAACGATAACTGGCAAATAAATCCCACAAATACCAAGGCAATCTTCGCAATAGAGGATCTTCTGTCTGAATAATGACTCGAACAATATCATCGGTTTCTATCTTTTGCAGAAACTTCTCTTTAATGGGGCGAAAGAGTTCTGAATTAAGCCAATGGTTTAACTGTTCTTTTAAAAGATTACCGTTTTTTATTAAATCAAGATTTGAAAAGCTGTTAACTGGATCTGATAGTGTCATCATCCTAAAACCTGACAGCTTTTTGCGATATTCTGATTGCCAAATCATGTAAGTCCAAGGAAATTCAGTAATATCGAGATTTTTCTGTATTAACAGGAATGCAAGGTGATGTAACCCTCTCTGGACACAAAGATAAAAGGCAAAACTAATGACGATTTGTTTAGGAATACTAAAGGGGGGAAGTTTGCCATCGGCGGAAATGTGGGAGCGATCGCCCTTTTCTGAGATCTGCAAGTTGACCGGAAATCCTTGCTCAAAACTGCCTTCCCCAATTTTAAGAATAACTAACTTTTCCATAGCTCCAGTCTATTAAGTTAATAGATAAGAAAGGCGATCGCAATTTCTTTGCATCACTTAAATGAGCAGGAACTTTGCGCTTTCACTTATAATAGACATCTCCGAAAATCTCCAAATGCCCTCTATAGCTAATTTTGGAATCTCTAGCACTCCTGTGCCAGCTTCTCCAAAAGTAACGGATTCATAGGCTTTTTCAGTCACATTAATAATAACTAATGAATTTTATCTCTGATATTCAATCATTTTTCAAAAGAATTCTGGGCAATTCTTAGATGGTAATACAATCGCTCCTATTCGCCATCTTATTAATCCACATACTGTCAAGATTACTGCTTCATAATTTTGCCTCTTTAACCGAAATCTTTCTGAAGCAACTCGATAAATTTTTATCAGTCTGATTAAATGTTCGACTACAATCCTTTGTTGGGCTTTTAACCGATTTTCTTCTCGCTTTTCCGCCGACATCTCTTGATTCCTCGGTTTCTTATGCGGTGTATTAATTGCTGTTTCTCCTACATAAGCTTTATCCCCTCTGTATTTTTGATTATTCCCCAATTCCTGGCTTCTTTCTCTCCACAATTTCAGATCACTTGTTGCTCCGGTATAACCCACAGCTACATCCACTATTTCTTTTCCATTTGGCATGACAATGACTTGATTTTTAAAGGTATGTGTCTTTTTCTTTCCTGAGTAATATTTTTTCTGCTCTTCATTGTCTGTTGGTCTTTCCCTGGGCTGTTCATAGCTATCTACTACTAACTCA
>NZ_JACJSC010000038.1 GCF_014697575.1 Planktothrix sp. FACHB-1365
TAAATTCCTCGACATTAGCCCCAATATGACTATTAATAATACTAGCCATATTGGATGCCTTGTTCCCTGAGCCTTCCGGTAATCCTTGACTTTTTTCAGTTTTTCTATTAAAGTTGTTAGCATCTTTATTTTAGAAAAAATAAGCGACCGCTCTTGATTTTATCAGGTAGCGATCGCTCTTTCTTTACTCTTTTCCCCCCGACTTTGAAACAGCCCTGCCTTTTTAAGGGGGGCTAGGGGGGATCATAACCTAAAAAGTCAAAATTATTGCTAATATATTAGTTAAACCCTTATGATGATCACCAGATTTGCCACTAAAAAAATGATGCGTAAAATTGCCTTTTTAACCTTAACTATTCTAAGTATAACGCCTTTGAGTGCGATCGCCTGCCAAACCGGACATCCTGACTCCCTCGCCTATATTCGCCGGGATAATAACCGTTGTGAAGGACTAAAAGATGGTCAAGATGTTTCATTATCCTTTCGACTGACCTCTTTAGTTTCTCGGAATCTGAATAGTTATCCCAATACATTAACAGTAAAAATTCCCGCTCCTAATAATAGCAGTCCTAATCTGGTGATTCAATCCTATTTTAGAAATTATCGCTTAGATGAAATTAATTTAGTCAAAAGTGCGTCTAACTTTATTTTTAATTTACCAACTGTTGTTCTGCAAAATGCTAAAATTCCCCCAAATAAACTTAGAGCTTTAGCTTATATTACTCAACAATCAGAAAGAATTTATTATCCAGTGATTTTAGGAAATCCTTCCCCTCAATATGAATTTGTGATTTATTCCCCAGAACGAGTTATATTTACTAACTTAGAAGTGCGACGGAATGGAAAGGTGATTCCAGGTAGCCCAAGCCCTCGCCCCAACCCAATTCAAGGCGAAATTACTTATACTTGGAAAGCAGCAAACGCGCCTGAAAATGGACGTTATGAATTATATGTTAAGGCTAAAGGAGAAAAGGAAGTTCGTGCTTATAGTTATTATTTTGAACATCATAATAATTGGTTAAAATAATGAGAAAATTTGCTATTTTTAGCCGTGAATTAAAAGACAATGTTAAAAAAGCAGGATTAAATATTATTCAGTTTGTTGTAAATGCTTTTAAAAAATTAGGAAAAATCACTCTCAGCATTTTTACAGCTATTTCTCAAAAAATTTCTTTTTTAATTAAGAGTTTCTGGAAAATATTGTTAAGTCTATGGAAATTATCAAAAATATTTTTGTTAAGGTTTTATAAAAATATCCTCAGAAAACGGGATAAATTTGTGGCTTTAATTTTCCTAACCTTAGCTTGTGTAATTCTAGGTTCAATTTTTTATCCTTATGGGAAATATGTCTTTGAAGGAAATTTTCTAGTTGAGGAATTAAGTTTTATTGTTAATTCCCAGGGTAATCAACGATTAATTAACCCAATTTTAGGATTAAAAACCTTTGATTTAACCGGACAACAAACCCTAACATTACGGGGGAAATTTACCAGCAAAACCGAACCCAAATTCAACCAAAAACAAGAAATTACCTTAAATTTAGATCGTCCCAAGAGTCGGTTATTAATTTCTTCTGTTAATGAAAATAAACCGAGTTATATTGAATTAACTGAATTAAAATTGATTCCTTTTAAACCCGAAAAAACTCAAAATCTTCTTCCGGTAAAAGTCCAATCTTTTAACTATGATTCTCAACTCAATCAACTATCTTTTTGTCTAAAATTAGTTCCAAATACACCTGACGATATTAAATATATTCTCAAAAATGATGCTTATAATAACAAAAAACCTTCTGATTCATTTAATCAGGGTAATTTGTCCATTGATATTTGTCAAGATCCCGATGTATCAACCAATAAACCCTTAGTAGCAAATCTGGGACTAAAATTAGGTCAAGAACCGATTAAAATTAGTTTAGAACAGGTGAGTATTCCTGAATTGGGAATTAAGTCTACTCCTGATAATCCCAACTTGATTGATTTTACCTTAATTCCCGAATCCGATCAACGAGAATTTATTCTAACTTCTCCCTCAAATTTAACCATTACCCTTCCTCCTCCCGAAACAGATAATAATTTTTCTCGCTGGATACAAGGGAATTTAGACGTTAAACAGGTGAAATTTACCAAAAGTGAAACCTTCGGAGATAATCAAGATCAGTTTCCCCGTTCTACGATAGTTTCTGGAGAAATTTTAATGACGGATAAATCCTTAGAAATTAAACAGAATCAGTTTTTATTGATTTCAGGAAAGCCCGGAATTCAACGCTTAAGATCCATTGAAATCCAACCCGAATCTCCTGCTGGGTTACAGGTGCGTTTTGTCGGAAAAGCTAATCAAGTTGAAGTGGGTTTAGATCCAGAATTTCCAGTTAGGAAAATTAAACCGCTTTGGATTTCTACCTTGGGTTTTTCCTCTGATTCTATTGTAGCATTATTATCGTTTTGTGCCACTGTTATTGGGTTTTTATTACCCTATTTATTTATTCCCAGTCCTGGTTCTAATTCCGATCCTCAAGATGAATAACAACGAGGATGTATCTTAGGGTTGGAAATATAATCGATTGTAATAGTGATGTGAATAATGAAGTCAGGATGGGGCGGTTTATTGAGACTATTTATTTCTCTTAAAGATTGTTACAGAACCCACCCGGACAATATTTATGCAGTTTGAAGCAGGCTCTCAAACACCGCCGACATCACTGTTCTAGGGTTGTTTTTTTAAGCAATTTAATAATGCTAATAAGTCTAATTTTAAGTACAGTTATCAAATATTACGCTAAATATAGTGTAAAATAAGATTTTTGTCAATGGGTATCACTAAATATGGAATTAGAGTACAGTGGTAAGGCATGAAATTATTATAGAAGTGGGTAAAAAGATTGACTATGCAATCAACATCACTATCCATAGCGACAACCCCCAGCAAAGATATTAAAGTCATCAAACGGGATGGAAGTTTTGCTCCGTTAGATGTTTCTAAAATTCGAGAAGTTGTCAACTGGGCTTGTGAGGGGATGGAGGCGAACCCCATTACCCTAGAAGCGGGACTCACCACCCGTCTCCGCAATGGTGTGACCACCAGAGAAATTCAGGATAATTTAATTAATTGCGCCCTAGAATTATGCAGTCCCTCTGAC
This sequence comes from Planktothrix sp. FACHB-1365, assembly GCF_014697575.1. Classification (GTDB taxonomy): domain Bacteria; phylum Cyanobacteriota; class Cyanobacteriia; order Cyanobacteriales; family Microcoleaceae; genus Planktothrix. The sequence continues at coordinate 3,140 of NZ_JACJSC010000038.1, forward strand.
CCAGACTGGCGTTATGTAGCCGGAAGACTGCATATTTGGAGTTTATGGAAAGATGCCTTAGTTCGTCGAGGTTATGAATACGGCGACTATTGTAGAACCGTTCACAACAAAGTTGAACAGGGGCAATATGATGTTAGGATTTTAACCTATACCGTAGAAGAACTTCAAGAAGCTGGGAGTTGGATTAATCCCGAATGGGATAAAGATTATGATTATGCTGGGGCGGTTTTGTTAAGTAAACGCTATTTATTGCCCGATGAATTACCCCAAGAAGCTTTATTAACTTGTGCTTTACTATTAGCAATTGTTGAAACATCCGAAAATCGGTTATTCTGGGCGCGAAAATTTTATCAAGCGATCGCTCAACGCAAAATTTCCTTAGCTACACCCATTTTAGCCAATTTAAGAATTCCTCATGGTTCCTTAAGTAGCTGTTTTATTACAGCAATGGATGATAACTTAGAAAGCATTTTTGACACGATTAAAGATGCTGCTAGGATTTCTAAAAATGGCGGGGGTGTGGGAACCAATGTTAGTCGAGTTCGGGCGACGGGAAGTTGGGTCATGGGGAAACAAAACACCTCTGGGGGTGTTATTCCTTGGATTAAATTATTAAATGATACTGCGATCGCAGTTAATCAAGGCGGTCGTCGGGCGGGGGCAATTACAGTTAGTTTAGATATCTGGCATTTAGACGTTCCTGAATTTTTGGAAATGCAAACTGAAAATGGAGATCAACGTCGCAAAGTTTATGATATTTTTCCACAATTAGTCATCCCGGATGAATTTATGCGTCGGGTGATTAATCGAGAAGATTGGACATTAATTGATCCCTATGAAATTAGGGAAAAATTAGGCATTGAATTAGCGGAAACTTGGGGTGAATCCTTTGAAAAAGCCTATCAAAAAATAGAAGAAAATTTAGATACAGAAATTACCCTTTATAAAAAGGTAAATGCTAGAGAACTGTTCAAGTTAATGATGCGTTCTCAAGTGGAAACGGGAATGCCCTATTTATGGTTTAAAGATACCTCAAATCGAGCTAATCCGAATCAACATGAAGGGTATATTCCGGGGGGGAATTTATGTCAAGAATCGTGGAGTAATGTTAAACCCGGAGAGGAAGCACACACTTGCAACTTAGATTCCTTGAATTTGGCTAATATTGAACCCGAAGAACTCCCAGAAATCTGTGAAATTGCGGTGCGAATGTTAGACAATACCATTGAAATTACCAATGCACCCTTTGAAGCCAGTAAACACCATAATCAAAAATATCGTACCATTGGGGTTGGAGCGATGGGATTAGCGGATTGGTTAGCTAAAAATCGCTTAACCTATAATCATTTAACCGAAATTAGTCATCTATTTGAAGATATCGGTTTTTATTGTACTCAAACCTCAATGGAATTGGCAAAAGAACGAGGTGCTTATCCAGCCTTTAAAGGCAGCACTTGGAGTCAAGGAAAATTAATTGGAGCGAAACCTGTAGAGTGGTTTTTACAACACGCTGGAAATAAAGAACGCTGGCAAAAATTGAGTTTAGAGATTCAAAAATATGGGATTCGGAATTCTCATATTACTGCGATCGCTCCTAACACATCTTCTTCTTTAGTGCAAGGATGTACCGCTAGTATTTTACCTTGTTATAGTCGTTTTTTCTATGACAAATGGGCAAAAGGAACCGTACCCATCGCCCCACCTTTCTTGCGGGATCATTTCTGGTTTTACCCGGAAAATAAAAGCCTAAATCAACAAATTGTTGTGAAAGCAGTTGCTACTGTTCAACAATGGATTGATACCGGAATTTCAATGGAATTAATGTTTAATCTCAACGAAGGAATTTATTTTCCTGATGAGCCTGATCGGACTTTGAAAGCTAAAGATATTTTTGATATCTTAATCTTGGCTTGGCAAGAAGGCTGTAAAGCGGTTTATTATGTCAGAACGGTACAACGTGACAGCTTCAAAGAAGCCGATGATAGCTGTGCCGCTTGTGCAAACTAAAAGTTAAAGATACAGTAGAGACGTTGTATACAACGTCTCTACTGTATTTTACAAGTATGACCCTAGACTTCTTTTCATCATCAGCAATGGATAAAAATGGGCATCAAAAACCCTTAAAAATGCCCATAAATCCCATTTTTAACCCCAATGGAAACGATGATATTGCTCATCGTTCAATTTGGTTCGGGGAAACCACAAATCTAATGCAGTTAAACGACGTGCGTTATTCCTGGGCTGTCGGTTTGTACAAACAAATGCGCGAGAATTTCTGGGTTAATTAGGTAGCCCAGACTAAATCCCTTGAAAACGGTGAAACTCTGTGTAATTTATTGGCGTTGCCAGAAAGTTTATTATATTATGAAATACAACTTTCATAATATAACAAATGGAAAGCAAGACCTGTAGCAAGTGTCACGTTGTTAAACATATTTCAGAATTTCACAAAGACGCTAGGTTAAAAAGTGGAATAGTCTCAAGGTGCAAAAGTTGTACTCTTGCATACAAACAAAGCTATTACGCATCAAGTCATGGGAAAGCTAAATCCAAAGCCTACGTTGAAAGAAATCAAGAAAAGATAAAATCCTACAACAAGCAGTATCTTAGGGAATATAGAAACTCTGGAATTAAAAATAAAAATAAACTAGAGTTTTGTATTTATAAAGGTGGTTGTTGTTCAGAATATGGATTTGTTGCAACGGAAGATACTATTGCTGCCTTTGATTTTCATCACACTGATCCTTCTGAAAAGGAATATACTCCATCAGATATGCTGTTGATGAGAAAAGATAAGGTATTCCAGGAATTAGATAAATGTATTCTCTTGTGTTCTAACTGTCACAGGATTTTACATTACAGACAATACCGTGCCAAGCTTGCTAAAAAGCAAGAAGGTGTAGAGACTAACCCTATACGGGAGTAGGCAGTAAGCGATTGACTGTCGAAGCAGGGGACTCCTTTTTAGATTAAAAGGATGATGAGATAGTCCGATCCATAAGGTGACTTATGGCAGCTTGAATCAAGCGGGTTAGACTTAGCGAATCTAACTGAACACAAATGACCTGAAAAATTAGATATTACTCAGGATGTCGTGGATTATGTTAATTTAACTCCCGATGAACGCTGGGCATTTGATGGAATTTTATCCTATTTAACGTTCTTAGATTCCATTCAAACCTGCAATATTCCTCACCTCAAAAGTTGTGTAACTGCCCCAGAAATTAGTCTCTGTATGGCAGAACAAACTTCTCAGGAGGCAATGCACAATCAGAGTTAATTGATAGCTCCTTTCGTCAGTAATGGCGATCGATCACTCCTTTAATTGCTGGAAAATCTCACTCGAATATTCTAAAATATTACGATAGAGACAATCAGCAGCTAAGTGACCAAAAATGAAAAAGCTTATTCCCTTTAATTCCGAATATAGTGTCACTCCTGATGGACAAGTTTTCAAAGGAGATAAATTATTGAAACAGCACACGAAAGGCTGCGTTCGTGTGTCCCTTTCAAGAAAACTATATTTGGTTTCAGAAATTGTTGCTGCGACTTATTTACCCAAACCCCAAAATGCCACTAAGTTAGTTTACTTGGATGGTAACAATCTCAATGTTTCTCTTGAAAACTTGATGTGGGTCAGTGACAATTATGAAGAAATTGATTTTGAGTTTGTTGAATTTAAGGGAAAAAGTTTTCGGCATATAAGCCATTTAGAAACCAAACAATATTATATTAGTGAGGCAGGAGAAATCTTAAATTTTGCCACACAGAAAATAATTAATCCTGTTTGTGATTCTATGGGTTATGCTCGATTTACTTATTATTTTCGACAAATGGATCATCTTGAAAAACGAACGATTGCTGTCCATATTCTAGTTTATGCAACTTATCGTGGACAGTATGACGATTCGGTATTTGAGATCAATCATATTGACGGGAACAAGTTAAATAATCATTTATCCAATCTTGAAATAGTTTCTCACCAAGAAAATATAATTCATGCAGTACAGCTAGGACTACAAAGTCGTAAATACCCTGATTCTACAATCAAGTCTATTGCGACAATGTTGCTGAATGACTGTTCATGGACTGAAATCTATAACTTTCTTTGTGAAAAGCACAGTGAATTAAACAAGACAACTGCATTTTCGCTAATTAATAGCGTTGCTCATAATCCGTCTTGTTATCCTGATTTATGTCAAGAAGTTGGATTGGTCAAAAGTTCAACGACTAGCTGAAAGGCGTAGAGCCAAGCGGCTCGAAATGGGGAGCAACCCAATGGGTTGAAGATATAGTCTGATCCATAAGGTGACTTATGGCAGCTTGAATAAAGCGGGTTAGGATTAGCGAACCTAACTGAACACTTTGTATCAATACATGATTGAAACGATTATTCCATCAGATCGAAGAAATTTTGTCTATGATTTCTGGAGAACAGATGAAGTTTTACGCGATCGCTGTGAATTTATTGCCGGAATTTATCAAAAATATATTGATGATTCCACTGCTGAAAACTATTTCATTGCTCTGTTAGCCGATTATATGTTAGAAGGACTTTACTTCTATAATGGGTTAAATTAATGGCCCCCTAGCACCGCGAGATGTTAGTGAAAACTCATCAAATTGCTGGAACTCCCTAAAGCCTTTATACCAAAGCGAAATTAGAAATGATAAGCGCGCCAGGTGCGAGAGCAGAAAAAAGTTAAAGGATTGATTGGAAGCCGCAAGGGATCTAATCTTTACAATGGGTAATCAGCAGCCAAGCTCCGCATAAAAGGAGAAGGTTCAACGAACAGAAGGTGAGTATCTTTAACCAACTTGACCATAAACGGATTGACTTTTATAATGGATTTATCATCTAATTTAATCGTGATCTGTATGGCAAGTTTAACAGGTGTTGTCTATCAGATTAAAAATCTTAAAAACGGCAAGATTTATATCGGTTGCACAACAATTAATTTTGGCAATAGGCTGGCGCAACATATCCGTAGTATAGGGCAAATTAAAACAGACCTATATGATGATATGGAAAAAGACATTAAGGATTTTTCTTTTTGTGTTATTGAAGATAACATCCCATGTCGTGATTTGAGAAAAAGAGAGTCACATTGGATTCATTTTTTTCAATCTACAGTCAATGGCTATAATCAAGTCATTTTTAATGGAAATGAGAAACTAACAGAACACAATATTTGGGAGATTAAAGATTTAATTATTACTACAAATCTTAAATTCCTAGAAATTGCTGATATGTACAGGATCTCACCTGATGCAATCGCTGATATAAATCTTGGTCGCGCATGGCTAGATGAATCTGCCGAGTATCCCTTGAGAAAGCGGACTATTAAAAGGAAAAAACTTTCTGAGAATGATATTTACCAGATTTATGAATTGCTGCGTGATCAGACACTATCTTTTAAACAAATTACTGAAAGATATGGGTGGTCAAGTGAAGCCGTTTTAAGAAAAATTAATAATGGTAAGCTGTCACGCAGTTAATTTTTTTGCCCAAAACCCTTGCTGCAAGGACTCTAGCCTACAAAATATCAAATTTAGATGCGTAGCAGCTTACATACAACATCAGTCCATTACCTAAAGAATGTTATCCGATTAGATCGGTTGATTCTCGGAAAGGACGTAAGGTTAAAGATAATGGTATGTTCTAGCCCCTACCGAAAGGATGGGTAGTAGCGTTATCTACTTCTACAATTTAGCGTCACGGATGTTAATGCCGGGATCTGCTGATATTTTCAAAATGATTAATAGGGACGAATTGAGTCATGTTCGGTTATTCCAAAAATTGATTCCTGAAGCCATGCAAGTGTTTACCCACTCCATTGATCAAATCTATGAAATGTTCAATACTGCCGTTGAACATGAATGTAAATGGACGAATCATATTGTGGGGAATAATATCTTAGGAATCACGGAATCTAGCACCGAACAATACACCAAATATCTAGCAAATATTCGGTTGCGTTCTATCGGTTTAGAACCCCTTTATCCCGATAAAAAATACAGCAAAAGTCCCTATACCCATTTAGAACGCTTCTCAGATACCAAAAAAGAAGCGCATACTAAAGCCAATTTCTTTGAAGCCAGCGTCACCAGTTATGTGATGTCTTCCGGCGTCAGTGGTTGGGACGAAATTTAACCGCTCGTAGAGACGCGCTTATTTATGCCGTAAGACTATTAGCGCGTCTCTACCGTTGAGATAAAATTTATGTAAACATAGAGGAATAGCTTTCTGGCAATGTTTGCACGAACTCTGTATGAATACTATCCCCCCTAAAACCAATACCCTAATTTCCACAGACCAACTCCAAAATTTAATCAATCAGTCAATTAAAACCTTAGAAACTCTGCTTAAAGATCAGAAAGTTTCTCCTTCTGATCGAGCGAATATTGCTTTAAAAATATTAGAAATGGCAGGAGACTCTGCTGTTACTCCTCTTGAATCTTTAAAATTATCTTCTATTTCTAATAATTCTATTGTTTCCCCACTCCCAACAAAAACTATTGAAATCCTTCCAACTTCAACCCCAATTGTTGCAGAGAATAGTTTGACAATTTTGCCAGCTAATTATGTACAAATTGAGAACTTTTTTACCCTAGAAAAAAATAGAGAAGCCTTAAAAATTGCTTTAAAACAATCGAGTAAATTCGTTGATTCTAAAACAACAACTAAAGCTATTAATTATCGTAAATCTTCTATTCTCTATGCAACATTATTTCCTGATTTTTATGAATTTCTCCGTAAAAAATTAATCGCTACACTACCTTCTATTTTAACTCAATTAAATCTTTCACCCTTTACCGTTTCGCAAGTTGAAATGCAATTAACGGCTCATAATGATGGGTGTTTTTATAAAATTCATAATGATTCAGGTAGTTCTGAAACAAATACTCGTATTATTTCTTATGTCTATTATTTTCATAAACAACCCAAAAACTTTTCGGGAGGAAATTTAAGACTGTATGCAACGGAATGGCAAAATGGTTATGCTTTAAATGAACGGGAATTTATTGATATTGAACCCCATAATAATAGTATCGTTTTTTTTGATAGTCGTTGCAAACATGAGGTTATGCCCGTTAGTTGTCCATCCCGACGGTTTGAAGATGGACGCTTTACCCTTAATGGTTGGTTTCGCGCTGGCTAACTTAACAGCTAATTGGTTAATGTCCTAAATCGGTTTATTTTCAATAGACAAGAGGGTAGTGTACAGTTTCTTAAACTGTCCATAACTTGTGAGGGTTTTTGTGGATCACAACTAAAATCTAACTAAACTAACACCCCAAGGAAGTAACAGTTATGAGTAATAAACAAATGTTAGCGCAAAAAGACACACCCGCTTGGATTCTTCAAGTTTGGGTTTCATTTATTCTGGCTGTTTCTACAACTGCGGTTGGGATTGCTTACCTTCCCGTTGATATTTGGGTCAAAGGATTTATGGGAATGGGGTTAACGTTTTCGGTGGGTTCCTCTTTTACTTTAGCAAAAACGATTCGAGATAATCACGAAGCCGAAAAACTGTTATCTAAAGTTGATCAAGCTAAATTAGAGAAATTATTAGCTGAATATAACCCGATAAAATAGTTAATCAGTAGGGTGCGTAAGAGCTTCTCGCACGCACCTAGTAATACCTATTGAATGGATTATATCAAATGAGAAACCAAAAACAATTATATATATTATTAATTGATTCATTTTTTTGACATATAGATTTTAAATAAAGGGTCAAGAAAAAATTTAGAGTGATTTGCTTCTTTCTCTTTTTCTACTAACCCTCGACGTTGTAAAGATTGTATTCCATTGATAATTTCGTCCAAGGATAATTTTAACTCTAATATTATGGGTTCAATCTCTATTCCCTCTGATTGATTTGCCATTTTAATTATAATTTGTTTTTCTACTACGGATAACCGTTGCCAATGGCTTTGAAAAAGAAATTCTAAATCTCCTAAAAATACAGTTTTACTATTTAAAAACTTAGAAACATAACCATTAAAAAGATTGTCTATTGTATGAGCAATTAGTTTTAAGGCTATAGGATGACCTTGATACAGGTTAATCAACTCTAACCATTGTTCCTCATCCAGTAATTCTTTCTCCTTTAAAATTGCTTTTCCTTCCTCTCCTAACCCTTGCAGATGTAAAGTCCTAATACAAGAATTTTTTCCCTCTAAGATATCAATTTCTCTCGGTTTTTCCCAACTCAGAAGTATTAAACAACTGGGATAGCATGAAGTCGCAATTTGTTTAAAAAACAAGCCATAATCTTCATAATTCGGTAAATATTGACCCGCTAATTGTCCTGAACTAAAAATAGATTGCAGATCATCTAAAATTATTAAACAACGATAAGAACGAAAATAATCTAAAACAGTAGGTAAAGGAGAATCTTCTGTTTGAGATAAACATTGAATTAAATTTGTTTTCAATTCTAATAATAGGGGTTTTTGGCTTAAACTTCGCCAAATAATAATATCAAATTCCTGTTGAATTTCTTTAATGAGTTGAACTGCGATCGCACTTTTCCCAATTTCACTCAGTCCGTATATTGTAATAAGTCGCATCTGTTCTTCTAATATCCATTGTTTTAGGGTAGAGAGTTCAGAAGTGCGATCATAAAAGCTTAAAACTTCAGGTGCTTCTGTCAAATCAGAATATTTTTTAAGTTGATTTATATTAGAATTATTGTTATTATAATAGTGAGGTTTATCTTTTTTTAAATCTGGGTTTTGAGCTTGTGCTATTTCTGAAATCTGTAAATTTTCTCCTCCTAGATTAACATTATTATTAACAATGTTTCCGCAACTATTAGTTATATTATTATAAAAGCTTAATCCTTCAAAAAGAGAACGAAAGTTTGACTGTTTTATATCTTCCTCTAGGATATCAGATAGAAGTTTCCATAATTTCCAAGCTTGTTTTTTAACATGATCATAACTACAGTTATAATTTTCTGCGATTTCTCCGTATTTTTGATGTTGCCAAGTTCCTTCTAGTATCGCTTTTTGCAGAGAGTCGAGATGTTTTCCCGTTTTAGCGAACACCTGTTCATCAGTCCACTGCAAGACTTCTTGAATATCCATAAATGTAGGTGAGGTTGTTGTTGAGTCTGAATTTTTACCACTTTATCCCACTTTTTGCAATTATGGTAACTTTTTACCACTTTATCCCACGATTTGAGAACCAGAAATATTTCAAAAGTTCCCACACTATACCACTATTTTCGCTTGTGTCAACCACCAATAGGATGATATTTTATTGAGAACAATGTAATCATTAAATTTTATAATTCAACACCAAAACTTTGTAAATTTCAGATTATCTAGTTTTTCATTAGGAGAGTGCTCATGGCATTTGGATCTAATTATGTTCGTTTTCAAACAAAATTTTTAATTGGCTGGGCAATTGTGGGATTCGTCCCAGCGATGGGTCTGTTTATTGATGAAATGATTTCACCGTCGGGAAGCTTTAATGGAATTGGAGATCTTTTAGGCAATGCTATTGCTATTATCCCAGGTATGGTCATTTTCGGTGGTTTCTGTTTATTAATTGACGGCCTTTTTTGTCATCAAGGTAGATTTTCACAAGTAACTCATCCCGAATGGTTTTGGTATGTTTACCCAGTTTTCTTTGTCTGGTCACTTACCCTAACTTTTTTATTGGGTTTCTTAGGTATCAAAAGTTCTAGTTCTAGTAGATCATCTCCTTCAATTAAACCAGAAGCAGTTAAAAAAGAAGTAGATAATATGACCATTGATGAATTTTTGAAAAAGTTTGATCAACCGATAAAACAATTAGAAAAACAAGGAAAGTTAAATCATGAACAGCAAAAAGTTATTCGTAAACTCCGAAAAGTTGATCGTTCAGACTATGATCAACTTTTACAAGAAATTTGTAATGATAATGAGTTAGAGGAGATTTATAAATTATTTATACAATGCGTTATGTTACTAGGACGGATGGTAAGCTAATGGGACAAAAAAATAGATATTATCAAAATATTACAATTGATAAAAATACTTGGCTCTCAACACATCTTAATATTGAGCCGGGAGATTATTTTGGGGAATTTGATTTCAATAACCAAAAACTACGACTAACAAAACAAAGAAATACTAAGAATCGTAAAATCTATGAGATGACTGTAACTTTTGAACAATTAGTGGTAATATTAACACTTGCTACAAACGTTCAGGGAGATAAGTTTACCCCTGGAGATTTAGTAGCTATAGAGAACATGAAGAGAAGATCTCCTTCAATCGACAAATCGAGTGATTCAGATAGAATACATCACATTATACCTTTGGCAGTCTGTGAAAAATGTAAATTGATCACAGAAGCTTGGCCTGTTTTTTATGAAAATAGTCCGATGAATCTTTTGCCAGTGCCTCTTTATTTTCATAAAGGAGCTCATCCAAAATACTCAAAAGGGGTAGAGCGTATTCTTGATAAAAGATGGTCTGAATTAGTAGAGTGTGGACAAGAAAATGATCTTAATGCGATTATGGAGGTTATAAAAGAAGAGATCGAACGCTTAACTGACCTGATAAAGAAAATGGAGGCGAGAGGAGTTTGTTCAATCAACGATATTTTTAACTAAATAACGGTTGAATAATCTGCAATATCAGTTATTCTAATATCTGCTTGTCAGTCAGGCTTGGGGCGAGCTTAGTAATATTTGGGTGAAGTTACAAAGCTCTTGAAGAACCCGCCCCTACAAATTTTTATAAATTCGTTATAGTCGTATTAAGCTAACAATAATCGTCCTTTAGGTTCAGGAATAGAACGCCCTAACTCTTGCGCTGTTTCAATCCATTCTTGCATAATAATTTCTACATTTTCTAATACTTCTTGATAGGTTGCTCCATCCGCAGCACATCCTGGTAACTCTGGTACTTCTGCAATAAACGCTTGATCTTCATGACTCCAATAAATCACTATTTCATACCGTAGCATTTTTTATTCTCCTAATTTCTTATATTTAAGACGAAAGATTAAAATAGGCAAAAGAAGAATATCCTCCTTTTGCCTGATGCCATAAAATGAATATAAAAAATGGCAGTTTTTAGCCTACCAGAAAAAAGTTATTCGGTTGGAGAATTCTCTCGTTTCCGTTGTTCCTGGTGACGTTTCCGACGTGCCATCGCTGCTTCGACTGGGAAACCGACAACGGGAATTACCTGATCTTGACGTTCTGCTTCTAAACGTTTCAGTTCAGTGTAATTAACCCAATGAATACAATTGACCGGACAAGTATCAATGGCTTCCTGTATTAACGCGGATGTATCGCCATCCTGTCGAAATACACGCGCTCGACCATAATCTTCTTGAATAAAAAAAGTATTGCGAGCGACGTGGGAACAGTGTCTACACCCAATACAGGTGAGTTCATCCACATAAACCCCTTTTTGTCGTAATACACCGCCGAGTTCCGGTTCAAACCCAGACCGTAGAGGTGCATTTCGCAAAAACCCGCCCAGTTCCGGTTCCAGTCCAGAACGTTCGGAAACGGGTTCAGTTAGCGATACAGACCCATCAGACATTAGGCACTCCAGCGTTGTAAAACTAAGCGGATGGAACCATCTTGATGATTTTGTTGTTCTGAAACTTGAAACCCTTGTTTGGCGGTTTCATTAACAACAGTTTGATAAGCATACCGTTGAGTGATTTTGCTTAAAAAATGATCAACGGGAACAGCTTGTTGCCAAAATTGTAAATCAGCAACAAACTCGTATTCTTTGCCATTCCAGGTAAAGCCCAGGTCATACCCATTTTCTTGCTCAATGACAACTTGAGCCGGACGGGTTTGACCTTGATAACCGCGAACCTCTTTAGGGCCAGCTTTCCAGTCAATGCCCAGATCGCTTAAAGCAGTTTGTAATGAGCTAAGATTCCGAATTTGGGTTTTGATTTGGCTAAAGTGTGACATAGTTGGCGATTTTCAACGAGATGTTCAGTGAACTCAAAAACAGAATTTACCAATGGCTCGAACCCACGTGGGTTGTCGCACTATCTGACTGTTGTTGGGTATGGGCATAATACTCAGAAGTTGTTTCCTGAGTTAATACAATGCCTAATTCGGCTTCGAGTGCAGCCGTTACTTCCGCACAGGAAGCCCCAACAATGCCAGTAACTTTCTCCTGCACACGGCCATCTGGATAGATGATGAATTCTAACGTTTCCATAGGCTAGGGGAATGGCGAGGAAATATAGGACAGGATAGCTCGACCTGGGCGGTTGAACCGTCGGATAGGCGAAAACCGCTCTGTCGAATTGCGTTTGACTCGAAATGTCCGTACATCAATTGTGACGAATGGATCAAAAACGAGTCACAACTTAACAAAAGTTATTAATACCTGAAACAGTAGGTCAATTATATGTTAAGTTTATCCGCCTTTGAGATCAAGGTTGGAGGGAAGAGGGAATGGGGAATTACGAATTACGAATTACGAATGGGGACAGAAATTAAAGGTGCGTCGCCTAGAACCGCGTGTAGAGACGTTTCATGAAACGTCTCTACAAGGGTAATGGGTAGCTCTGTAACCGTTCACCGTCAACCCTTAACCGCCAATTGTTCTATAATCTCTGTGATCTGCACTGCGTTGTTACGACCCCAAACCGTTATGCAACTTGCTCCCAAACCTGTTACGGATGAAACTTTATCCCAACCTCAAACGGAAACGATTATTTTAGATGTGGGGGGGATGCAGTGTGCTGGATGTGTCAAAGCCGTAGAACGTCAACTCATCCAACAACCGGGGGTGATTTCGGCTGCGGTGAATTTAGCAACGGAAGTGGCAACGGTTGAATGTGCAGTCAACCAAATTAACCCAGAAAATTTAGCTGAAATTTTAACCAATACTGGGTTTCCCACCCAACCCCGCAGTTTAACGTCTAACGCTACGGACAAATTAAAGGCGTTACAAGAGCGACATCGGCAGGACATGGGAAAACAAATTCAACGCATTGTTACCTGTGGTCTGTTGTTATTGTTATCAAGTATTGGACATTTACATCATTTTGGTTTTCCCCATATTCCTTTACTGAGTAATATTTGGTTTCATTGGGGACTGGCTACCATTGCCTTATTATTTCCGGCGCGTTCTATTATTATTGATGGGGGGCGGAGTTTATTCAACAATGCTCCCAATATGAATACGTTGGTCGGACTGGGAACCCTAACCGCTTATTTAACCAGTTTTGTCGCTTTATTATTTCCCCAATTAGGTTGGGAATGTTTTTTTGATGAACCTGTGATGTTATTGGGGTTTATTTTATTAGGAAAAACCTTAGAACAGCACGCTCGACAACGAGCCGCCACCGCTTTTCAATCGTTAATTGCATTACAGCCAACTACTGCTCGTTTAATACCGCCTCAATCTGAAAATACTGGAATTTTAAATAGTGTAGAAATTCCCGCAGAACAAGTCAAAGTGGGGGAATGGTTACAAGTTTTACCCGGTGAAAAAATACCCGTTGATGGAGAAATTCGGTTTGGAACAACCACCGTCGATGAATCGATGTTAACGGGGGAATCGATGCCAATTTTAAAACAAATTGATGATAGTATTTCAGCCGGAACGATTAATCAAACCGGGGTGATTTTAATTGAGGCAACGCGCACGGGTTCTGATACAATTCTAGCACAAATTGTGCAGTTAGTTGAAACCGCCCAAACTCGCAAAGCTCCGATACAGAAATTAGCGGATACAGTCGCAGGATATTTTACTTATTTCGTGATGAGTTTAGCGAGTTTAACCTTTTTATTTTGGTATGGGTTAGGAACTCGAATTTGGCCGGATGTGATGACCTTGGCGGGGGTAGAAATAGCGACAAATGCGCCTTTATTATTAAGTTTAAAATTAGCAATTGCGGTATTAGTGATTGCTTGTCCCTGTGCTTTGGGATTAGCAACACCTACGGCTATTTTAGTCGGTTCAGGAATGGGAGCAGAACGAGGATTATTAATTAAAGGCGGGGATATTTTAGAACGAGTCCATCAACTGAATACGATTGTATTTGATAAAACTGGAACCTTAACAAAAGGTTCTCCCACGATAACAGATTGCCTTTCAATTTCTGATTTATCGTCTCAAGAAATATTACAATTCGCGGCAACAGTAGAACAAGGTTCAAATCATCCCATTTCTGAAGCGATTTTAACAGAAGCGAACCATCAAAATTTATCCTTATTAACCGCATCGGATTTTAAAACTCAACCGGGGTTAGGAGTTTCGGCTATTATTGATCATAAAAAGGTATTTGTGGGCAATTTAGCGGGATTAATTGAATCTAATATTATTCCCCCTCAACCTTTACCGGAATTTTTAGGAAAAACGATGGTTTATATTGCCATTGAGGGTAAAGTTGTTGGGGTAATGGCAATGAGTGACCCCCTGAAAACCGATTCTAAATTAACCGTTGAACAGTTAAAAAACATGGGGTTGCGGATGATTTTATTAACGGGCGATCGCCAATCTGTTGCTACTGCGATCGCATCTGAGTTAAACTTAAAACCAGAGGATATTTTTGCCGAAGTTCGACCCGAAGGTAAAGTGAATGTGATTCAAACTTTACAACAACAGGGTCAAGTTGTGGCAATGGTGGGAGATGGAATTAACGATGCACCCGCCTTAGCGCAAGCGGATATTGGCATCGGGTTAGAAACGGGCACGGATGTTGCTAATGAAACGGCTGATATTGTCTTAATGCGAAATTCTTTAATGGATATTGTCGATTCTATCCAATTAAGTCGCGCTACCTTTAATAAAATTCGTCAAAATTTATTCTGGGCATTTGGTTATAATATTATCGCGATTCCCCTCGCGGCTGGGTTTTTATTTCCTCAATTTGGGATTTTATTCAGTCCTTCAATGGCAGGTGCTTTGATGGCGTTAAGTTCGGTGAGTGTTGTTAGCAATTCGTTATTATTACGTCGTCATGTTAAACGTTATTGGGTTACTAACTAAGCCAAGTAATCACTTCATGAGCATTTTTATCGGGGGGGAATACAGGATAAAATACCTTGATAATTTTGCCTTGATAGAGAATTATTGTTAGCCTTTTAATAAAAACTACGCCGTTTATTTCAAAGGTTGGAAGATTGAGCGTATTAGCAAAAACAAGCTGAGAATCACTTAATAATAAAAAGGGTAAATGAAGACGCTGGGTTGCTTCTTGTTGAGATTCTGTTGTTTGTGTACTTAGACCAAAAACAACAGTATTTAACGACAGTAACTCATGGTGAGAATCACGAAAAGAGCAGCTTTGCGGTGTACAACCTCTCGCACCCGGTATTTCCTCCCAACCCTTGGGAAGTTCATCTCCGGGTTTCCCAGTCATGGGATAACAATAAATAACAGTTCGTTGAGATTGCGAAATTTCCGTTAAGCAAACTTCCTGACCGTCTGTTGATTGAAGCAGAATCGGAGGAACTTCCAAACCCATCAAATGATTAGTCGCACCATCATCTATCGGTTGGGGCAAATTATCCGGTAATGTACTCAGGTTTTGATGGGTAATCGTCATATTTTTGGAAGATTAAAGATGCAGATTAAATCATAATATCTAAGGAAATGCGAATATCTTCTATCGGTTTTTCCCAGAGACTATTCCATTGAATTCCAAACAGGGGTTTAGCTCGTTTTCCCATTGTCCATCCTTTCGCTAAAGCATCCATAATAGATTCGCAAAGCTCTATTTCTTCAATGGCAGTCTTGAGTAAATTTTTAGAGAGGAGTGATAGAAATAAACGATCATAATGTAACTGCGCTATGCAAAAAGCTTGTAATTGAACTTCACCTGGCTTATCAGTATCACTATCTGTTACAATGTGCCAGATATCATGGGTTTCACCAATATGAATTGCCAAATAAGAAAAGTCATTATCTTCTATTTTTTCAACGGGAACAGGTTTTAAATTATTCTTGATCATCATATTAGAATAAAGGTAACCTAAAGTATTTTTAGGTAACTCATGAAGTTGCTGTAAATTAATATTTCCTAAAAGCGGACGTTCTTTAAATGCACGTTCACCTTGAGGACTTTGACGAAGAAAATTGACAATCTGTTCTAAAGTAGAATCATCATTAAGTTCTTTAGAAAGTTTTCCAATTCCTGAAAAATCTCCATAAGGAGCTTTAACAAGAGCTAAAAAACCATCAAAAATTGCTGTCTGTTTATCTTGAGTCATTGTATTTAAGTAATATTCGGGACTGTTTAATGAATCCAAACCTAATCCTAATTTGATAATAGCTGAAGGGAAGTAAATTCTCTACTTTGTTTTTCGTTAAACCGTTCCCTACTATAAAATTAAGGGAATTTGGCTAATCGGTGCAGGTAACATTTCTCCTCGAAAATCCAATACAGAAACAATTAATAAATAAGCCAGCGCCAGCAGAATTGAAATTGCACCTGTAATATAAGCAATCAGTTTTGAACGTTCCATAAATCCCGTTTTCCTTAATCACAATATGAGGTTACTTTTCATTTTAAGCGGTGAACTGATTACTAAACCGAGACTCTTGAAACTCTTTAGATTTAGAAAGATAACGATATTGAGTTTCTCGCATCAGTCGAGTAATGGTACTGACTAATTCACCCGGAAGAACAGGCTTGGATAAATACCCATCAAAACCTTCTGTCATCGCCTGATCCAGCGCGTCTGAGTGAGTATAAGCACTCACGGCAATGACGGGAAGCCGCCCCCCGTGGGTGAGTTCAATAGATCTCAATTTTTGGATCAAGGAATAACCATCCTCATCAGGCATACAAATATCGCTAATGACCAGATCCGGTAAACAGCACTCAATCGTTGCGATCGCATCCTGAACCGATGCCACCGCCTGCACCTGAATATCATACTCTTTCAGAACTTGAATCAGCAGTTCTCTGGTATCAGAATCATCATCTACCACTAAGACCCGTAACCCCGCCAAAACCGATTCTGCAAGCGGTATTATCCCCTCACCCGTTTCCAAGTTTCCGGGTGGGGTATAGGAATCCAGATTCACGTCCAGCAAGGGAAACCGAACGCTGAAGGTAGCGCCTTGGTTTTCTCCGGGGCTTTCGACCGCAACTGTTCCCCCTTGCATTTCCACCAAGTTACGAACAATAGCTAATCCTAACCCTAACCCCCCATAATATTTTGTGGTTTTGCCATCCGCTTGACGAAAACGGTCAAACACGAAAGGCAGAAATTCTACAGGAATCCCAATTCCTGTATCCGTTACCTGAATTACCACCCAGGAGGTTGTAGACAAATCCTTGAAATTAAAATTATTTTGAGCTTTTTCCGGGCTAGTTTCTATCAATAATTCTACCTCAACCGCACCGCCTTGGGGTGTAAATTTAATGGCATTTGATAAAAGATTCCATATAATTTGTTGTAAGCGACGAGCATCTCCTGCTACCCAATAAGAATGATGGAGTTTAGAAGCAAGAGATTGAGAATGTTTAAAGTTTAAATCAATTTCTTTTTCTGCAAAGCTCAAATATAAATCATCAATAGCAGCTTCAACCACAGAAATAATATTAACGGGAACCTTATTAAGCTGCATTTTTCCAATAATAATTCGTGAAATATCTAAAATATCCTCAATCAGTTTCGCTTGTAATTTAGCATTGCGTTCAATGGTTTCTAAAGCTTTTCGAGTTTTATCTTCACTAAATTTCTGATTTCTTAAAAGTTTAGACCACCCTAAAATCGAATTTAACGGGGTGCGGAGTTCATGGGAAAGGGTAGCTAGAAATTCATCTTTTAAACGATTAGCTTCTTCCGCTTGTTGTCGAGCCGCTTGTTCCCGAATAAACTGAGCGCGATCTTCTTCGGCTTGTTTGCGGTCTGTAATGTCTTCTAGGGTTCCCACATGACCCAGTAAATCGCCATCGGAAGAAATCATAGGAGCGACTTTCATCTTTACCCAGCGCACTGAATTAGACTGAGTATTCAGGCGAAACTCCTGAGAATATTCCTGTTTTTTTTGAATCCAATTTAACCACTGTTCCCCAGTTTGATCTCGATCCTGGGGATGAACAAATTCTAACCAGCCTTCAGGAAAACTGGCTTCATTGACCTGATCAAAAATACTTTGAAATCGAGGATTTGTGTAGGTACAGCGAGCTTCTATATCAATTACAAAAATTCCCACGGGAGAACAAGCACTTAAGGAGCGAAATCGTTCCTCACTTTTTTTTAAAGCGATTGTAGCTTGGAATAATTCGACAAAAACCGTTACTTTCGATAATAAAATTTCGGGTTCTAGGGGTTTAATTAAATAATCTACCGCTCCTAAAGAATATCCCTTAAACATGAAATTTTCATTTTTACTAAAAGCCGTGAGAAATATAATCGGTGTCGAGCGGGTGCGATCGCGTTGTCGAATTAAACTTGCGGTTTCAAACCCATCCATCCCCGGCATCTGCACATCCAATAAAATCACGGCAAAATCATTTTGCAGCAGACATTTTAACGCTTCTTCCCCAGAAGATGCTTTGACAATATTTTGACCCAAAGAGATCAAAATAGCCTCCAATGCGAGTAAATTCTCCCAATGGTCATCAACAATAAGGATATTAACTTTAGGCATAATCAGTTATCAGTTATTAAGTATCCGCATCATCAGTGATCAAGTATCCGCATCATCAGTTATCAATAGGTAATGGGTAAAAATATCGATTATTGTGCTTCGCACAATAGCTGATTTCCCCTTCCCCTAACTTTTCTTTTTGATGACTGATAACTGATCACTGATAACTGATTACTGATGAATGGGAAGATAGAGCGTAAAAATAGCACCTTTACCCAAGTAACTTTTGACCGTAATATTTCCCCCATGAGCTTCTACAATACGACGGGCGATAGCTAAACCCAAACCTGTGCCTCGACCTTGACGCGATCGCTCGGCAGTGTAAAACTGTTCAAAAATATGGGGAAGATCGGTAGGACTAATGCCCTTGCCTTGATCTTGGATCTCCACAGCCACCTGAGATCCCTCCTCCGTTCCCTTCAGAGAAACGGTAGATTGAGGATGAGAGTGCTTAATCGCATTATCCAGAATATTGAGAAAGGCTTGTAACAATCGTTCTGGGTCGCCCTGGAGTTCCACATCAGGAATATTGAGGGTAATTTCCACATCGGCACGTCTCAGACGAGATTCCAGCGCTCTCACAGCCCGATTAATCAAGTCTCGCAGGTGTAACGGTTGGGTTTCTAATTCCGTAATCCCCGCTTCTAAGCGTCCCAAATCTAACAGATCATGGATGAGTTGGGATAAACGTTTAGTTTCCTCTTGGGCCGTCTGCATAAAGCGTTGGCGCAGTTCCGTTTCTTGATCCGCCCCACTAGCCAAGGCCTCTAGCGTAACATAAACGTTGCTTACCGGAGTTCGTAACTCATGGGAGACATTTGCCAAAAAAGCCCGTCTCTCTTGATCCAGAGCCGCTAATCGTTCGCTCATGCGATTTAATTCCAAGGCTAACTGCCCGACTTCATCGCTTTGATTAACGGTTAATTTTTCACCGAGATGGCCACTTCCCAAGCGCATTGCAAACACAGACATCGCCTGAATGGGACTAGCAATACTCCGGGTGAACCATTCACTAATCACCGCACACAAGAGAAACGTTACAATCAGGGACGCTAAAATTGTCCAGATCACCGTTTGAAACTTGGCCTGAAATTGAGCCAAAGTAATCGACATTCGTAACACCCCTAACATTCGATTATGACGAATAATGGGACGGGCAACAAATAAGCGATCTTCTTCGGACAAAACTCCTTTGGCGAGTCCTTGGGTCGTTTGCTGGTTAAATGCTTGTCGCATTCCGGCTACAGCAAACCAGTCTTTCACCTGAAGGTCGGTTTTGAGGTTAGAACTCGCCAGTAAACGACCATCGGGGGAAAAAACCCGCAGAGTGAAGGCTTGGGGTGTACCATAACGTTGAACAATAACTTTAACCCGTTGCAGATCTCCCTCTTCCAAAGCGTCAGCCACACTTTCACTCAGAGCCCCTGTCCAGTCCTCTAATTCCACCTGTCGGGTTTGCATAAAATAAGCATAGAAGGAAAAGAGGATATAACCTGCTAACAAAGACGTTCCGATTGCTGTTAAAGCCAGATAAGTGGTTAACAACTTGAGATGGATAGAATTCCATCTGAGTTTGATTTGAGGAAAAGGGATGCTCATAAAATTAATCACTCATGTTTTCTTCTGGGTTACGACGGCGTAAAACAGCCTTCATTCGAGCCAGAAGTTCCCGCGTATTAAAGGGTTTAGTTATATAATCATCCGCCCCTGCTTCTAAGCCCCAAATTTTATCGATGTCTTGGTCTTTAGCCGTTAACATCAAAATTGGGATATTAGAAAAAGCTCGAATTCGCCAACACAGTTCCATGCCATCAATTCCCGGTAGCATTAAATCTAAAAGAATCACATCAGGAACCTGTTTATGGAACAGTTTGAGGGCGGTCATGCCATCGGTGGCTGTTGTCACGGTGTAGCCTTCCTTGGTTAAGGCATAAGTCAAACTCGCACGCAACGCTTCTTCATCATCGACCAGTAAAACATGAGTCATGGTAATCAGTGATCAGTCATCAGTTAGTAGAGACGTGCCATGGCACGTCTGTACACAGTCAATAGTTACTATCAACACCTCTAATATCTAATACTTGCGGTGTATTGTGACTCCATCTAACGGTAGAGCCAGACCCGGAGGAGGGAGAGAAGTTGTTCTGTATCGACGGGTTTGGTAATATAATCCCAAGCTCCGGCATCCAGGCATTTTTCCCGATCGCCTTGCATGGCTTTAGCGGTTAAGGCAATAATCGGTAAGCTCTCAAATTTAGGGACAGCCCGAATCGCCCGCATCGTTTCATAACCATCCATTTCGGGCATCATCACATCCATTAACACAATATCAATTCCGGTTGTGGCTTGTAATTTGGCGATCGCTTCTTTGCCATTTTCCGCATAAACCACATCCATAAGATGTCGTTCTAACATACTGGTGATCGCATAAATATTTCGGACATCATCATCAACAACTAACACTTTCTTCCGGGCTAGAACCGGATCAGTTTGGCGCAAAACCTCTAACATTTGTCGTTTCGAGTCCGGTAATTCCGCCGGAACCCGATGCAGAACTAAAGCCGTTAAATCCAGTAAACTTTCAGGAGATTTAGCCAATTTAAGAATAATATTATTAGCCAAATTCTTCAGGTTTGTTTCTTGCTTTTTGGTTAAGGGTTCAGGATGGTAAAAGACAATCGGAAGGGTACTTAAATTTTCTTCAGATTCTAACTGTTCTAACCATTCTATTCCATTCATATCCCCCAATTGCCAACCCACAACCACCCCATCAAAAGGTTCGGCTTTTAGAGTTGTTAAAGCGGCTTCTCCGGTTTCAACAACAGAAATCGAAATATCACCATTTCCAAGCAGATCAATCATACTCTGACGCTGTTCAGGATTGCCTTCTAGCATCAACAATTTTTTCACAGATGTTCCAATAAATGCCTTGAGTTTGGCAATATTTTCAACTAAGATATCCCGGTTAATGGGTTTTTTCAAATAAGTCAGAGCCCCAAGTTGTAAACTCCGATGTTGAGCATCTTCTTCTGAAATCACATAAACCGGAATGTGACGGGTTGTAACTTCATGTTTTAACCGATCTAAGACTGTCCAGCCTTCAACGCCGGGGAACTGCAAACTCAGAAGAATAGCCGAGGGTTTGAATTCCCGCGCCATAGTTAAACCCCCATGACTCGAACAAGCCACAACTCCTTTAAAACCCTGTTGTCGGGCGACTTCTAAGAGTAAGCGTGCCTCAGTGACATCTGGATCGATAATCAGTAAAACCCGCTGACCCGGTTGCAGAAGTTCTCGATCATCTCGAATTTTCACGCCCGCCGAAAGTTGAGCCTCGGTTTGGGGTCGAGCCGATGCTTGAGCCGCTTTCTGAGCCAGGGTGGGCGGTTCTTCTGGGAGGGAAACCGTAGGAGTTGCGTGATTTTGGGGGTTTTGGGTTTCTGGTTGTGCCGTTTTCAGGTGTTCTGAAGGCAGACTGATGGAGCGCAGGGAACCGAAGGCTGCGGGTGTGGAGCGTAACCGTTCTCGAAAATGGGAGGAAGATATGGGCCCAGTGGGGCGAGTTTCTGAGGTTTCTCCGACCTCTTGAATTTGATAGTGATAAGGTAAATAAAGGGTGAAATTGCTACCGACGCCTAAAGTGCTGGTGAGGATAATTTCTCCGCCTAGAATTTGAGCGATTTCTCGACTAATCGATAATCCTAAACCCGTACCGCCATATTTGCGGCTGGTGGTACCATCGGCTTGTTGGAAGGCTTCAAAAATAATTCGTTGCTTTTCAGGAGGAACTCCTATTCCAGTATCAATAACCGAAAAAGCCACCACCATATCCGCTTGATTTAAAGTATTTTGTTCGTGACTCCAACCAAAGGTAACGAGTTCAACTCGCAGGGTAACTTGTCCTTTTTCGGTAAATTTAAAGGCATTGGAAAGCAGGTTTTTGAGGATTTGTTGCAGACGTTTGGGGTCTGTGTAAATGCCTTTAGGCAGTTTAGCATCAAAGTCAACCAGGAAATTTAATCCTTTATCAACGGCAATTTGTCGGAAGGTTCGATCAATATAACTTTGGAGTTCGGAGAATAGAATTTGATCAATTTCTACTGAAATTGTACCGGATTCAATTTTAGCTAAATCTAAAATATCGTTAATTAATCCCAGTAAATCGGTTCCGGCGGCGTGAATAGTTTGGGCATATTCCACTTGTTTTAAACTGAGGTTACTATCAGAATTTTCCGATAATAATCGCGCCAATATTAATAAACTATTCAGGGGAGTTCGCAACTCATGGGACATATTTGCCAGAAATTCGGATTTATATTTAGAGGTTAAAGCTAATTGTTCGGCTTTTTCTTCCAGAGAACGCCGAGCTTGTTCAATTTCTCCGTTTTTCCGTTCAACTTCTGTATTTTGTTCCGCTAGTAATCTTGCTTTTTCTTCTAATTCTTCATTCTTCTGTTGTAGTTCTTCCTGTTGACTTTTTAGCAATTCTTCAGAGGCTTTTAAGGAACGGGCTTGCTGTTCTAATCGTTCATTGGTTTCGCGGAGTTCTTTTTGTTGACTTTGCAATTCTTCAGCCAAAGCGGTTGATTGTTTTAAGAGTTCTTCCGTTCGCATACTCGCCGCAATGGTATTTAAAACAATCGCAATACTTTCTGTTAATTGATCGAAGAACATTAAGTGAATTTCACTGAAACGGCGGAAAGAAGCCAACTCAATAACAGCCGTAACTTGTCCTTCAAATAAAACGGGTAAAACCACTGCATTTAAAGGATTTGCTTCTCCTAAACCCGAAGTAATTTTAATATAATTTTCAGGAACTTCAGTAATTAAAATTCGCTCTTTTTCTAAGGCACATTGTCCAACTAATCCTTCACCTAAATGAAAGCGATTTGCTAAATGTTTCCGTTCCCGATAGGCGTAGGTACTGAGGAGTTTTAAATAGGATTGATTATCTCCAGAATCCATTAAATAAAATACCCCATGTTGAGCCGAAACTAAGGGAGCTAATTCTGATAAAATCAGTTTAGAAACTGTTTCTAAATCCCGTTGACCTTGTAACATTCGAGTGAATTTAGCCAGGTTTGTTTTTAACCAATCTTGTTCGGTATTCTTTTGGGTTGTTTCTCGTAAATTGGCAATCATTTGGTTAATATTATCTTTGAGAATTGCCACTTCTCCTTGAGCTTCAACGGAAATAGATCGAGTTAGATCTCCTTTTGTAACGGCGGTTGCGACTTCTGCGATCGCCCTTACCTGAGTTGTTAAATTCGCCGCCAGTTCATTTACATTATCCGTTAAGTCTCTCCAGGTTCCCGACGCCCCCGGTACTTTCGCCTGTCCGCCCAGTTTCCCTTCTATTCCCACTTCCCGCGCCACCGTTGTTACCTGGTCAGCAAAGGTCGCCAGGGTATCAATCATTTCGTTAATCGTATCGGCCAGGGTTTCAATTTCCCCCTTGGCTTCTAACATTAATTTACGCTTCAAGTCCCCATTCGCAACAGCCGTCACCACCCGCGCAATACCCCGCACCTGCGCTGTTAGGTTTCCAGCCATTGAGTTCACATTATCGGTGAGGTCTTTCCAGGTTCCCGCTACCCCTCGAACTTCCGCTTGACCTCCGAGTTTTCCTTCGGTTCCCACTTCTCGCGCTACCCGTGTTACTTCTGAAGCAAAGGAGGATAATTGATCAACCATTGTATTAATTGTATTTTTCAGATCGAGAATTTCACCCTTAACATCAACGGTAATTTTTTTAGATAAATCTCCATTAGCAATAGCAGTAGCAACTTCCGCAATATTTCGCACTTGGGCGGTTAAGTTTCCCGCCATTAAATTAACATTATCCGTCAAATCTTTCCAAGTTCCAGCCACCCCTTTTACATAGGCTTGAACGCCTAATTTTCCTTCCGTTCCCACCTCTCTCGCCACCCGTGTTACCTCTGAAGCAAAGGAATTTAACTGGTCTACCATTGTATTAATCGTATTCTTCAGTTCTAAAATTTCCCCTTTGACATCTACTGTAATTTTTTTCGATAAATCTCCATTAGCCACAGCCGTCGTTACTTCTGCAATATTCCGCACTTGGGCTGTTAAGGAACCTGCCATAAAGTTAACACTATCGGTGAGATCTTTCCAAGTACCTGCAACCCCTCGAACTTCCGCTTGTACCCCTAATTTTCCTTCTGAACCGACCTCTCGCGCCACCCGTGTTACTTCTGACGCAAAAGAGTTAAGTTGATCGACCATTGTATTAACAGTATTCTTCAGTTCTAAAATTTCCCCCTTAACATCTACTGTAATTTTTTTCGATAAATCTCCATTAGCTACAGCCGTCGTTACCGCCGCAATATTCCTTACTTGGGCTGTTAATGAACCCGCCATAAAATTAACACTATCCGTCAGATCTTTCCACGTTCCAGCAACCCCTCGAACATCCGCTTGTACCCCTAACTTTCCTTCTGAACCCACCTCTCGCGCCACCCGTGTTACTTCTGACGCAAAGGATGATAATTGATCTACCATAATATTAATCGTATTCTTCAGTTCTAAAATTTCACCCTTAACTTGAACAGTAATTTTCTTAGATAAATCTCCATTAGCAATAGCGGTGGCAACTTCGGCAATATTTCTCACCTGGGCGGTTAAGTTACTCGCCATTGAGTTAACATTATCGGTGAGATCTTTCCAGGTTCCAGCTACTCCTCGAACTTCCGCTTGTACCCCTAATTTTCCTTCGGTTCCTACTTCACGCGCTACCCGTGTTACTTCTGAAGCAAAGGAGGAAAGTTGATCCACCATTGTATTAATAGTATTCTTCAGTTCTAAGATTTCTCCCTTGACATCTACTGTAATTTTTTTAGACAGATCTCCATTAGCAACAGCCGTCGTTACTTCTGCAATATTCCTGACTTGAGCGGTTAAATTTCCAGCCATTGAGTTAACACTATCGGTCAAATCTTTCCAAGTACCAGCAACCCCCCGAACTTCCGCCTGTACGCCTAACTTTCCTTCGGTTCCCACTTCCCTTGCAACTCTTGTTACCTCTGAAGCAAAGGAATTCAATTGGTCTACCATTGTATTAATAGTATTCTTTAATTCTAAGATTTCTCCTTTAACATCAACGGTAATTTTCTTAGACAGATCTCCATTAGCAACGGCGGTGGTTACTTCCGCAATATTTCGCACTTGTCCCGTTAAGGAACTCGCCATAAAATTAACACTATCGGTTAAATCTTTCCACGTTCCTGCTACTCCTCGAACTTCCGCTTGACCTCCTAATTTTTCTTCTGAACCAACCTCTCGCGCCACCCGTGTTACTTCGGAAGCGAAGGAGTTAAGTTGATCCACCATAATATTAACGGTGTTTTTCAGTTCTAAAATTTCACCCTTAACATCTACTGTAATTTTTTTCGATAAATCTCCATTAGCAATAGCAGTCGCAACTTCCGCAATATTTCTCACCTGTCCCGTTAAGTTTCCAGCCATTGAGTTAACACTATCCGTCAAATCTTTCCAAGTTCCTGCCACCCCTCGAACTTCTGCTTGTACCCCTAATTTTCCTTCCGTTCCCACTTCCCTCGCCACCCGTGTTACTTCAGAAGCAAAGGAATTTAACTGGTCTACCATTGTGTTAATAGTATTCTTTAATTCTAAAATTTCACCCTTAACATCAACAGTAATTTTCTTAGACAAATCTCCATTAGCAACAGCCGTCGTTACTTCTGCAATATTTCGTACTTGGGCTGTTAAGGAACCCGCCATAAAATTAACACTATCAGTCAGATCTTTCCAAGTACCAGCCACCCCTCGAACTTCCGCTTGTCCTCCCAATTTTCCATCTGCACCGACTTCTCGCGCTACCCGTGTTACTTCTGAAGCAAAGGAGTTTAACTGGTCTACCATTGTGTTAATAGTATTTTTCAGTTCTAAAATTTCACCCTTAACATCTACTGTGATTTTTTTCGATAAATCTCCATTCGCTACCGCCGTCGTTACTTCTGCAATACCCCGCACCTGGGCTGTTAAATTTCCCGCCATTGAGTTAACATTATCGGTGAGATCTTTCCAGGTTCCAGCAACCCCCTTTACTTCTGCTTGAACGCCTAATTTTCCTTCGGTTCCCACTTCTCTCGCCACCCGTGTTACTTCAGAAGCAAAGGAATTTAATTGATCGACCATTGTATTAACGGTATTTTTCAGTTCTAAAATTTCACCCTTAACATCAACAGTAATTTTTTTCGATAAATCTCCATTAGCAATAGCGGTGGCAACTTCAGCAATATTTCTAACTTGTCCGGTCAAGTTTCCCGCCATTAAATTAACATTATCCGTGAGATCTTTCCAGGTTCCTGCTACTCCTTGAACTTCCGCCTGTACCCCTAATTTTCCTTCCGTCCCCACTTCCCGTGCTACCCGTGTGACTTCTGAGGCGAAAGAGGAAAGCTGATCCACCATTGTATTAACAATTTTGGCGGTTTGTAGAAATTCCCCCTTGAGGGGCCTATCCTCTATATCTAAAGCCATTTTCTGGGAGAGATCACCATTGGCCACAGCACGAATAACACGGGCCGTTTCTGAGGTGGGTTGGACGAGATCGGTGATCAGGGTATTTACGGAGTTAACACTCGCTTCCCAGGCACCTCCGGCTGAACCCAGGGAAGCCCGTTGATTAATTTGGCCTTCTTTACCGACAACTTTGCTGATGCGTTCGAGTTCGGCGGCCATTCTTTGGTTAAGTTCAATAATATCATTGAGGGTATCGGCAACTTTCCCCGCTATTCCCGTTTGATCTAAAGGCATTCGCACGGAAAAGTCACCTTTTTTAACTGCAACTAAGGTTTTCAGAAGTTGTTTTTCGTCGAGTTGATCGCTGACTTTGGCTAATTGTGCGGTAGACATAAGCTGAGATTTAGGGGGTATTATTTTTAATAAAAGTAAATCGATGACTTAGACTAATTGCTGAAATG
The DNA here is from genome assembly GCF_014697575.1 of Planktothrix sp. FACHB-1365. Lineage (GTDB taxonomy): Bacteria > Cyanobacteriota > Cyanobacteriia > Cyanobacteriales > Microcoleaceae > Planktothrix. Next base: position 30,709 of record NZ_JACJSC010000038.1, read on the forward strand.
AGATGGCAACTATTATCAGGTATAAACCTATGCTAAGTATCTCTATCTAAAGATAGAAGACTGATAACCTGAAGTTTTGCTAACATTTTTTAGAATAAATATTTATAAAAAAAATAAATATCCTCCTTAGCCAACTCATCAGCTTAAGGAACCTTAAAATAGTGCTCATAACCTACGCCATACTCTTCTGCTGATCGTGTTGAAAGAAATAGGGGAAGAAATTGTATAAAAGAATCATCAAAATTATTAACAAAAAAATACTTATAGCAAGTCTAAATCAGTTGTAGAAATGATTTAAAATCCAGTTCATCGTAGGGGCGAGGCGAGCCTCGCCCCTACACCGGGATTTTTATCCCTGTTTTTTAAAGTTGGGGGATCTAAAACTTGAGAAAAGAAAAGTTAATAGTCAACTATCAACGGTTTTAAAAGCTGCTATTAGCAGGAGATAGATTATTTTGATAGCCATCCTGAATACCGACTCGATAACCGGAGGTATAGCCTGTTCTATATTCCGAACTTGTTCCCGGAACACTGGTATTTACTACATTGGGGTTAGGAGTTGGATTAGAAGAATTTGTGTTAGGATTATTGGGGTTATAATTTTGAATTTGTTGTACTCCTTGTTGATAGCCATCATTAAATCCTTGGACACATTCTGTAGCGTTATTATCTCCTGTATATCCTGTACAAACGCTTGTCCTAATGGGTACAGGAACAGCCCCAACGGTCAAAGGATAAGCTAGGAGTAAAGTTGATACTCCTAATAACATTTTAATTCCGTTTTTTGATAAATCTTGAATCCGTTTCATTTGTGTCCCTTAGCCTCCATTAATCTTCATAATCATTCCCTTACCTTAAGGGAAAAGACTGAGATTAGGATTCTCTCAAAAGGTTGAAGTTTACCTCAAGATTTAGTCTGTCTTAATGAAGAACTGAGCAGAGGAGGAAAAATACTGGTTTAGTAATTCAGTTGCTAAATGTTCAGCTTGTTCCCGAATTTCTCGAACTGCGGTTGTTTCCCAGCGACATCCTTTACAGGGAGAACCTAAAGTATATAATTGTTGAGAAATATTCCCCTGTTGATCTATTAACGCCCCATTTTCAGCAACCTCTAAACCTAAGTTTAATTGATCGGAACGAATTAAACCCATTTTTAATAAGTTAACAAGCAGGGGATGTTTAAGTGTCTGATAGTTAACGCCAGAACCCGTACAATTTACGACTAAACTGACTCGTAAATTTAATAATTTCTGATTGTGTTTTTCACGAATGATGACTTCTACACTATCAGGATTTTCAAAATAATCTAAAATGCGACCCGCATGAAAAATTACCTGTTTCTGATTGAATAAGTCTTGAATCTGTTGATAAATAATGGGTGCAACTCGATGGCGACAAACATCCCAATAAGGTTGAACATGGCGCAAAAATCGGGATTTTTCTTGAGGGGAAAGGTGATGCCAAATCGATTGGGTTTCTGGTCGTAATGAATCAATTACGGCTCTCCAATCATACCCTTTTTGGGCAGCCTTTTCAATTTCTAATCGAACTTTATGGTATAATTGACGGACAGTTATTGGTGCAGATTTTGCAGTTAAGAAAGGGGGAAAGGGTTCTACTGTTGCGTGAGCTTGGGGAAATAAACCCCGTCGAGAAACAACATAAATTTTTCCCTGATAATCTTGTTCTTTTAAGGAGACAATCATATCAATGGCTGTTAATCCTGATCCGATTAATAAAATGGGTTCTGTCAGCGATCGCAAGGGTAATTTTGATTCAGACCAAGCCCAAGGAATATAACGAGAACTGTGATAAAATGAAGGGTTAGAAATAGAAGGATTAGCGGGGGGAAAATTCCCAATGGCTAAAACAGATTGATTAACAGTAAGTTGCTTTCCACTGTTTAAGGTAATCCTTAAATAATCAGGGGTTTGCTCAAGGGCGATCGCTTCATCCTGAACTCGATATAAACGCACTCCAACAGCAGCTTTTTGTTCAGCATTCTGTAAAATAGAGCGCAAATATTCACCATAAAACCTTCGAGGAACAAAAGTTTCAGATGTAATTAACTGTTCAGGATAACGAGTATTGAGCCAGTGGATAAAATGATTCGGTTGATCGGAAAATGCACTCATTTTTCCCGTAGGAACGTTGAGTAAATGCTGATCTGAAACGGTACTATAGGCAATTCCTTCACCGAATTGGGGTCTGTGTTCAATTAAATAAATGGCTAAAGGATAAGTTGCTTTTTGGAGAAGATGAATTGCCACCATCACTCCACTAAAACCACCACCTACAATCGCAACGCTTTGAGTCATAAATCAAAATAAAGTTGATCGTGAATTGTCAGCCATCCAGCATAGAGCTTGATAGAAATCAACTGCTATCCCGGAGAGTGGTAGCAGTTGATTGGCTGAGTCTAAATTTAAATGTATTTTAATTGTATCGTAATACATTTAAAAATTAAAGACAATCCATCAGGCATGACAGGATAGGATGGATCACCATCGGGAAGCGGGTTAATCACATCCTGAATTCTTGATATTTCCGTCGTAAGTCCCTAAAAAGGGGAGATTCTAAAGACGTGAACTTTCGCCTCCAGACGGGCAAATTTTCCTAACATTCGTTACCCTGGACTTAGGCGCAAAATATTTCCAGTTTTAGTCCTAGATTACCTTCCAAATCCCAACTCCAGAATCATAATGACTCAGGAATTTCACATTTCCGTCACCCCGGTTGGGGATAATGAATATTTAGTGCGAACGGAAAAAGTCGCATCCGGTGTTCCTTTAGCCGAAGAACAAGTTAAATGGCCTGTGGATGAATGGTTAGCCCACACTCGCCAATTGATGAATGATCCCCTTTTAGGGTTATTAGAAGGCCAAACAGTGGTTCCGTTTCGGGCTGTGGGGAAAAAAACAGAAACTCAATTAACCAGTGACCCCCCTTTATTAAGTTTAGTTGAATTGGGTCAACAGCTTTATCATGGGTTATTTCAAGGAACGTTACGGGATAGTTGGACTTGTGCCCAAGCGATCGCCCAAAATCGTCGGGAATTATTACAATTACGATTAGGCTTAAAAGGTAGACGGTTATCGAGTTTACCTTGGGAAGTGTTACACGCCGCAGATCGTCCCCTAGCAACAGGAACGGATGTGGTGTTTTCCCGTTACCAACCGGGGATGAATTCTATGCTCCACACCCAGGTTAGAAAACCCAATCAACCCTTAAAAATTTTAATCGCCATTGCGGCGCCCACTGACCAGAACACGCTACACCTAAAGCGGGAAGTGCTGCATTTACAAGAAGAACTCCGACGGGAAAATGGACGCAGTAGAAATACCTTAGAACCGACAACTCCTGATATTCAACTGACTATTTTAGAACAACCTGATCGCGAACAACTCACCCAAGCTTTAGAACAAGGTCAATATCAAGTTTTTCATTACGCCGGACATAGCAATTTAGGTGCTTCTGGGGGAGAATTATATTTAGTCAGTCGTCGGACGGGGTTAACAGAAACCCTGAGTGGGGATGATTTAGCAGGATTATTAGTCAATAATGGGGTGCAGATGGTGGTGTTAAATTCCTGTCGGGGCGCCTATGGAAATACACCCAATGTTAGTGATGATACCGCCCAATTAAATCTGGCTGAATATGCTGTTAAACGGGGAATTCCAGGGGTGTTAGCGATGGCGGAACGCATTCCCGATGATGTGGCGCTGACCTTAACGCGGTTATTATATCGAAATCTGAATCAGGGTTATCCGATTGATTTAAGTTTAAGTCGAGCTAGACAAGGATTAATTTCCTCTTACGGTTCCCATCAATTGTATTGGGCTTTACCGATTTTATATTTACATCGAGAATTTGATGGATATTTAACCGCAAGTCAACCCCATGATTCTATTGTGGAAGTCCCGGAATTTTTACCCTTGCCTTCTCCCCCCCCCGAACCGGGCTTAAAGTTAAAATCACCTTCTAAAACCCTATCATTATCTGAATGGGATAGTATGAACGAGGATGATGTTGAAGAGCTATTAGATGATCTGGTTTATGATGATAATTTAGGCGATCTCATTGAAGATCGATTAGATGATTTTGTCCCTGAAGATGAGGGAAGAAATGAATTAGGAAATACAGATTTTATTGGGGATTTTTTGCGTCAGTCAACGGTGACAGACTCTACACCCAAACCGACAACGGTTGAAAAATCCGACTTGTTAAAGTTAACATCAGTCTCGCCAAAATTAACTTCTTCTTCATCGGGTATCACCTCTGTTGATGGGTTAAAGGGAAAACGATTATTATGGGGACTTCCGTTGATCTTCCTGGCTCTCGGTTTTGGAATTTGGTTCGGTCAAAATCAAGTTTTACAATCCCAACGATTAGACCGAGAAGGAACGTCTTCTGAAACCACCTTAGTTCGAGCGAATTCTAATCAACCTCAAGCTACAGATTTAAAAACAGCTAATACAGATTATGTTTTAGGTATTGCCGTTGAACAATTTTATCAAAGAAATCTATTAGCGGCTGAAGAAGCTACCACAGAATTATTAGATCGAGGCGCATTAGAAAAAGCAAAAGCAGCATTAGCGGCGGTACAGGTTCAGGATCTCAATCATCCGATTGTTAATTTTCTCAATGGTCGGTTAGCTTGGCAATCCATTCAACAGGGAAGTGCAGATTATAAAATTGATGATGTGCGTCGATATTGGGAAAAAGCGGCTCAACAAAATCCTCAATCCGTTGAATATAAAAATGCCTTGGGTTTTGCTTATTATACCGAAGGAAAGTTAGAAAATGCTTATCAAGCTTGGACTCAAGTTTTAGAGATTTCTGAACCTGCTTTAGTGGGGAAAGCTAAACCGGGAACGGCTAATAATACCCTAACTCAAGTAGAACAACACGATAAGTTAACCGCTTATGCGGGTTTAGGATTGGTTTGGCGTAAATTTTCTCAAACTTTACCTCAAAAACAACAAAAATTTATGTTAAGTAAAGCCGCTAAATTTAGTGATAAAGTTATGAGTGAATCTCCCACAGAATTTAAAACTAATCAATTATCTCAAAATTGGATGTGGTCTAAAGAGTTAATTCGAGATTGGCAATTATTACAAGAAAACAAATAGGATAATAAATTTATGCAATAACTACTTTGAACTAAGCCTAAAGCCATTTTTAAAATCAATGCTCATTATCAAAAGGAAATTTTTGATAAGAAAGACAATACTTTTCAAAATCTACTAAACTGGTAATATCACTTTTTGTAGACTCAATATAATTACCTTGGTATTGAAGAATTGAAAGCACTAATCTTACTACAAGATTTCCCAGTTTACGAAGATCTGATAAAATATTATCCCCACCAAATCCTCTATGCACGATATCGTCTCTTATTTTTATAAATTCCAATTCTGGAAACAAGTCTTTGTACGGGGTTTTATAAAACTCTAGCATTTGTTTAAGACTTGTTCTTAAGCTACCTAACTTATTAAAATCAGAGAATGATTTTTCTAACTTGGCTTGAAAGCTCTTGTATTTTTGTAGATCATTTTCATGATTATTGATTTCACATTCATATTTTTGCAATATTTTTAAAACATCATTTCTGATTTTTCTATAAATAGCTGTTGGGATTAATTTACTACTTGTTTCTGAAGAATGGTGGGCAGTAAGTGTTTCTAGGACTGTACAGAATAGTATAAATTCAACTGAAACTGTATTACTAGAAAATGCGTCTGTATACCAACCTAATGCTGATCCTAATCCTTTATCGCTAAAGTTCTCCCATGTTACTTTTGAGGCGCACTGTTGAATAAATAAAGTTAGGTGTGCTTGTTGCACTACAGCAATTCCACGGCCTTCCTTGAACAACTGATTACCAGACCAGTATTCAACCTTTTTCTGACTATCATTGCTTTGACTTGTCTCAATTTTATAAATCTCTTTGAGACATTTTCCAGTTGCAAATGAGATTAACAGTTCAAGCCATGCAGAATAAATTTTGTAATGATTTACTTCAGTATCATTTTTATCGATAGATCTAAGCACCATTTCAGCACTTAAAGCATCATAATTTTTCTGGTCTCCAGACGTAAGTGAAACAAGACTCAATTCATATTTAGAATCTAGGATTTGAGTTGGCAAATTCTGAGTTAACTTTAAGTTGGCAAGACCATAAACAATTTCTAATTTCTTACTTTCTGTATATTCAGGATTATAGTCAATAGATAAATTATTTAGCTTAATAAGATGCTTTTTGGAAATATACTCAACTTCTGGGTAAACTTTTTCTCCAAAGGATAAAGTATAAGTATAATTATAATCTGCTATTTCTGCTATTACAACCCATCCTTCAAGAGTTTTTCCTTCAATAATGTAATTGCCTTTATAAGGTTTCTGAACTAGCTCTTGTTCGAGTTCTTTCAATTGAAGAAGAAAAGATGGATCTCTCCTTTCATCTTCTGTAAATTTCGGAGGATTGGTAAATTTATATATAGGTGTAGATTCATAAAATTTCTTATGATTTAATTTTTCATGTACCCTTGAATCAATTTCGAGAAAAATATTTCCATTTCTGTGACACTGAATACCAGCAGAAAAGTTTTCAATAGGTTGATTGTCATCCTCATGCAACTTTTTCAAATTTCCAACGAAGCTAAACTGTTTATGAATTTCCATTAGTAGATCCAGATGATAAGGTCGTGTCAGGTATTTGATTTAACTAGAGGATGTAATCTCGTTGCCAGTATCATTCTCTTCAAGTCCAAATCTCTGATACAGTTCATTGATTGCCTGTGGTTGAACTGTTCCTGTCTTTGAACGTTCTAATGCTGAAGTTAAGCGCGCAGCATTCGCAGGCGATCGCAACAAATACAACGTTTCCAGCAAACTTGATAATTCAGCTTCAGAAACAAGTGCAACATTTTTACCATCAGGACGAGTAATGATCACTGCTTCCCCTGTTTCAACAACACGATCACACAATTGATTCAGATTTACCTGAGCATCGACATAAGGAATTTGAGTTGACATTTTCTAAACCTCTCAATCGTTTTACTCGTAGTGATATCGTGCTTGCAAAAAATCAATTTGGTGATTGCTGACCCGATAAACAATTCGGTGTTCTTTGTTTAGACGACGTGACCAACATCCAGCCAAATCATGCTTTAAAGGTTCTGGTTTACCAGATCCTTCAAAGGGATCTCGCAGAATTTCTTTGACCATCTTGATAATGCGAAGTGCCATTTTTCGATCAATTTCGACCCAATATTCCAGATCCTCAATAAACTCAGATTGGAACAATGCCTCACGATTTTGCTTCTGCCCACCCTCAGCACCCATACCTTTAAGATGTTTTGAATTCCATTATAGAACCCATTTGGGAGCTATTTAACCAGTAAGTTAAGTGGAAAATACTCAACAACCCGCTCTGGCTGTGGCTCTGACCGATGCACTCGGAGCCGCAGGATTATTCAGCCAGAAATACTAATTGCTTCTAATTTAGGGCTGGTTGCAACTGTTAATAAAAACACTGTTGTCAAAGCTCCAGACTGGTTTTATGTGCCTCAAGCCCATCCTCTGCCGGAAGGAGTTATCCTCACAACTTAATAAACATTACCACACCGAGATTGAAGTTGCACTTCAGGTAATCCAAAGTTTTGCTGACGACAAAGCAGAACTTGAGCAGCCCGTTGGCGGGCATAAATTCCATGAGAAAACCAACCCAGTGGTGCACCTGCAAAGATGCCGATGATGAGTCCAGTCAACAAACTTGAAACTAGATTTTTTCGGCTGATATGGTTTTCATGATGTTCAGTTTTAACGGATGTGTCTTGCATAGGATTTACTCAGAATGACTACCTTAATCAAGTGCAGACAATGAATAAAATTTGCATCTCTCGCTGTACTGAATTTAGGGGTTAAGCCAGACTGATCCTATAACTTAGAAAATCTAAAATAATTATCAATATAATCCGTAATTTCCTGATAAAAACCCTGCCCTTTTTCCCGACTACTCGTTGCAGTAACCAATAACCTTAACGTTTCCATCAGTGAAGTCAGAGCAGCATCACAAACCAAGTCAAAAAGCTGCCCTAAATTATCTTGGTTTTGTTGTCCATAAGCCAACGCATTAATATAATCATTGCGAATTTGGTTATGAATGACTACAATCGGATAACCCGCACGAATTAATAGTAAATTCATTAATAATCTAGCCGTTCGACCATTGCCATCGCGAAAAGGATGAATCGAAACAAAGCGAGAATGGGCGATTGTTGCATACTCGACCGGATGGAGTTTTAAAGCTGTTTCTGAGTTGAGCCAGATTACAAAATCTCTCATTAATTGAGAGAGTAAATAATGGGGAGGATAACGATAATTTGTTCCGGCTGCCATTACATCTAAAGTCCGATAACTCCCCGCTTCATTGGGGTTGATTTTTCGGAGAATTAGATTGTGGATTTGTTTAATTTCCCATTCATTAATTGACCTATCTTTTTGGGCTAAACCTTCAATATAATCAATCGCCTCCTTATGTCCAATTACTTCTAAATGTTCGTCGAGGGTTTTGCCCCCAACGGTAATCCCTTTTGTTAAAACTAACTCGGTTTCACTTTGAGTTAACGTATTCCCTTCAATAGCATTAGAATTATAAGTAAATCGGACATCATAAAGTTTTTTAAGTTCAGCGACAATCAGGGGTTCAAACGGTCTAAAGCCATCTAACCAAGTTTTTAGTTTGTCGATTTGCTCTAATTTAAGTTGATAATTCATCGTTAAATAGCGATTGATTAAAGCGGTTAACGAAAATTCTTTTTGCTGACTTAAAACGATGATTTGTTGAATAAATTTATCATAGCGTTGAGAAGAAGATCCCAACAAATTATCATCCCTGGCACTAACCAAAGACTGATTAATTTTAGTTTGATTTTTACCCTGGTGCTTAAGATCAGTTTCTCTTGTCTCCATATTTTTGAACAGCCTCTACGGATAACAAAAGTTAAAACAAGTTTCAGCATTTACTATCTCTGGTTTCCAGGTTGAACCTAGAAACCAGAGATGATTACAAATCAATAAAGGGTTCAGTGTCGTCAATCGTGGGTTCGGGAGGCGTTTCAACGGTTGGAGTCGAAACGTTATTATCCGTTGGATTTTCAACAGGTTGGGTGGAAATATTATTATCTATTGGTTCTTCAATCGGTTGGGTAGAAACGTTATTATCTATGGGTTCTTCAACAGGTTTAATTAAGGCACTATTCGCCCGTACAAAACAGTTTGCAGGTGTACCATCGGGTTTTTTCTTAACAAAAAGCCAAGGTAGAAATTGATCATCAAAGGTAATTACAAAACCGCCATAGCTGGGTTGTGCCCGGAACACTTCATCCGGTTTTAAAGTGGTGACAGCAGGCCAACTACTAATAGCAGGAAATCCGGGGTTATCAGGGTTCCAAATCTCTTCAATCGGGGCATTTCCCATACGACAATTTAATCCATTTGGATCAGAATCAACAACTTGCCAATACAAATGATCGGATTTAGTCATATAATTTCCTCGATCATTCGGTTCAGGTAGAGACTTCGCCGCCCAAACAGGTGTGATTCCCAATAGGAAAACCAACCCTAAACCTAAAATCACTATCCTATAAATTGCTTTGAATCGGTTTAGCATCATAGTCCTCATTGAATTAGGATTGTTCAACAGTAAGGAATATACCGTTTTATTTAGCTTGGAAGCAACCCCGGTCTAGGGTCACAAAAAATTGGGTAGCACCATAGGTCTATCCGTTCCTATTATTCTAACACTTCTATAGAATTTCCTTAAATAATATCCTCGTAGGAAATACTCAATAATAATACTGATTTATCTCCTCTAGCAATCACAATCCTTAGCTCTGTTGCTGTTAAACTATTTCTAATTAAAGAATTCTCTGTTGAATAAATTTATTATATTGAGGAGCTTCTTGTCAATGGTGAGTGATCAATTTCCACCGGATTTTATGTGGGGAGTCGCCACAGCATCTTATCAAATTGAAGGTGCTGTGGCGGAGGGAGGACGAAAACCCAGTGTTTGGGATACCTTTAGTCAAACACCTGGACGGGTATTAAATGGAGAAACGGGTAATCCCGCTTGTGATCATTATCATCGTTATGAAACAGATATTCAACTGATGGTTGAATTAGGAATTAAACATTATCGATTTAGTATTGCTTGGCCGCGAATTATTCCCGATGGACGAGGAACTGTAAACGAAGCTGGACTGGATTTTTATCAACGTTTAGTCGATAGCTTATTAAAGAATGGAATTACCCCCCACGCTACTTTATTTCATTGGGATAGCCCCCAAGCTTTAGAGGATTTATATGGGTCTTGGCGCAGTCGAGAAATGGCTCAGGATTTTGCCGATTATGTGGCGGTTGTTGTTAATAAATTAGGCGATCGCATTACCTCTTGGATGACTATCAATGAAATTCCTTGTTTTACCCATTTAGGCTATCAAGTCAATGCTCTTCCTCCCCATGCACCGGGAACCGTTGTTTCCCGCGCTAAAGACGTTTGGCAAACCTCCCATCATGCCTTATTAGCACATGGGTTAGGAGTGCAAGCCATTCGAGCAAATTCGACGTTTCCTTGTACTATTTCTTTAGTCGATAATTGTGCGGTAACAGTTCCCATAACCGAAAGTCCAGAAGATATTTTAGCGGCTCAAAAAGCCTTTGCCCTTTGTGGTCAAAATGGGGGAATTACATTTCCGGCTTTAACCGGTTCCTATAGTCCCGTTTTATTGGAATTATTAGGAAATGAAGCCCCAGATATTTTACCCGGAGATTTAGAAATTATTCATCAACCCTTAGACCAATTAGGATTAAATATTTACTCAGCAACTTATGTCCGTGCATCTGATAATTCTCAGGGGTTTGAATTTTTAGGACTCCCCAAAGGATATCCTCGCATGAATATGCCTTGGTTGAATATTGTTCCTGAGTGTATTTATTGGGGAATTCGTCATATTAGTGAAACCTTAGATCGATCAGATTTACCTATTTTAATCACGGAAAGTGGCTGTGCAGCCGAAGATGAATTAACTTCCCAAGGAGAGGTGATTGATACGGATCGGATTATGTATTTACGTCAGCATTTTAAATCAGCTTATCGTGCCCTTGTTGAAGGATATCCCTTAAAAGGATATTTTGTTTGGAGTTTAATGGATAACTTTGAATGGGCCTGGGGTTATCAACGTCGTTTTGGCTTAATTTATATGGATTATATTACACAAAAACGTATCCCTAAAGCTAGTTTTCAATGGTATGCTGAATGTATTCGGCAAAATCGGGTGGTTTAGCCTCATCTTTAAGCCTAGGGGAAGTTAGAAACAACTTAGACTCAAAGTGTTAGCAAAAAATTCGGTTTTAGCCGAGAGTTTAATATTTTTATCTATTTCTCCTAGCTAACTTTTGTTATGAATACAATACTTTCTTCCTCTATTACCCCGGCTCCCCAATCGGGTGAACCTCACAGTATCCAACCTGGGTATTATCAAGCGATGGAACGGTTAATTACTGTTGTGCAGGAACTTTCTCTGGCGCGGGATTTGCCAACCATTATGACGATTGTTAAACACGCAGCCCGCGAACTTACCAAATCTGACGGGGCGAGTTTTGTTTTGCGAGATCAGGATCAATGTTTTTATGCAGATGAAGATTCCATTGCTCCTCTGTGGAAAGGTCAAAGATTTCCCATAGAAATTTGTCTTGGGGGTTGGACAATGATTCATCGTCAACCTGCAATTATTTCTGATATTTATGGAGATGAACGAGTTCCCTATGCCGCCTATCAACCCACCTTTGTTAAAAGTTTAGCAATGGTTCCCATTCGTACCCTTGACCCGATTGGAGCGATTGGAATTTATTGGGCAATTTTGCATCAACCTACTGCTGAAGAAGTGAAATTATTACAAGCTTTAGCCGATACAACCGCAGTAGCGATGGAAAATGTTCAAGTGTATTCTGAATTAGAACAACGAGTCCGCCATCGTACTTCCCAATTACAAACTTTAAATCAACAATTAGCTGAAGAAATTGAAGAACGACGAAAAGCAGAAGCAGAAGTCAGACAATTATCTTTAACGGATGAACTAACCGGATTATTAAATCGTCGGGGATTTTTTGTTTTAGCTGAACAACAATTAAAGTTAGCTCGACGTTTACACACATCCTGTTGGATCATTTTCATAGATGTAGATGGCTTAAAAACAGTCAATGATACTTTAGGTCATGACCAGGGAGATGCTTTGATTCAGGCTATGGCTCAAGTTTTGAAACAAACCTTTCGAGAGTCTGATATTGTTGCCCGTTTGGGAGGAGATGAATTTGTGATTTTTGCTCCTAATTGTATCAATTATTGTGAAAATATAGAAAGCCGTTTAAAATCCGAAATTGATCAGTTTAATCAAAATAGCCCTTTCAGTTTTCAGTTATCGATGAGTGTTGGCAGTATTAATTTTAATCCCAGTTACCATACTCGTCTGGAAGAATTAGTCAATCAAGCAGATGAATTAATGTATACCCAAAAACGCCTGAAACGGAATCAAAAATTCCTGTGTTAACCTAGAATAAATATCAATCGTTAATATGAAAAAAATTTTGATTTTTAGCTTATTATTTATAATAAGTTTGGTTTTAGTGACTTGTGCCGAACAGTCTCAACATTTATCTCAAAACACCTCTACTTCTAATCCCAACTCGCCTTTAACTATTTGGTGGACAAAAGGGTTTTATCCTGAAGAAGATGAAGCGTTGCAAACGGTGATTAAAGCTTGGGAACAACAAGCTGGACTCAAAGCAAAACTGACATTATTTAGTGATGATGAAAACTTAAAACAAACACTAAACGCCTTAGAAACTGAAAATTTCCCTGATATTGTTTATAATAGACGGTTAGAATTTGCCATCAATCCTAAAGCTGCTTGGGAAGGTAAAGTTGCTGAGGTTTCCGATATTATTAAACCGATCAAAACCCTTTATACTCCCAGTGCGATTCAATCGGTTTATCTCTACAATCAAAAATCTAAAAAATTTGGCTATTACGGTGTACCTCTTCAGCAGCAAACCTTACATCTCCATTATTGGCGAGATTTACTGGAAGAAGCCGGATTTCAAGAACGTGATATTCCTAAAGATTGGAATAATTTTTGGGCGTTTTGGCAAGAGGTACAAAGCCAATTAAGAAAACAGGGAAAATCGGATATTTATGGTATTGGTTTAACATTTTCTTCCGAATCTAATGACACCTTTTATGAGTTTGAACAAACCTTGGCTGCATCAGGGATTCAACTGATGAATCAACAGGGAGAACTGTTAGTGAATAATCCTGAAGTTCGTCAAGGAATTCTTGATAGTTTAATTTGGTATACTCAATTTTATAAACAGGGATATGCGGCTCCAGATTCTATTGATTGGCTCCCAGAAGATAATAATATTAATTTCCTGAATCGTCGCCTGGTCATGACTCTTAATCCTACCCTTTCTATTCCCGCTTCTCAAAAAACTGATCCTGATGTTTATTCTCAACAAATTGCCACGATTGAACTTCCGAATAAACCCAATGGCGAACCGATGCCAAACTTTGTTTCCATTAAACAAGTTATCACCTTTAAAAACTCTCCCCATTCCCAGCAAGCTAAAAGTTTCCTCTCTTTTTTAGCCAAACCCGAAATCCTTTTAAACTATTTAAAAGGGTCTGCTGGACGTTATTTCCCCGTTATGCCACAACTGTTATCAGATCCATTTTGGAATAATACGAATGATCCTCATCTCAAGGTCGCATCAGAACAATTTCGTTTTGTTGCGCCGTTGTCTTCGATTCTGTTTGCACCCTATTCCCAAATTTTTGCTGAAAATGTATGGGGAAAAGCCATAGAACAGGTCATTGTTGAGGGTTTATCTCCAGAAGCAGCAACGGAGATGGCTATTGCTGAAATTCAAACAATATTTGCCGAGTGGAAAGTTCAGGAGTAAACTAATAAAAGATAGCTTTTTAAAGTTGCCTGATTCTAAACTCTCAATTTCTCCGCATTTCCCCAAGGATTCTAGCCATGAGAATAAACTTATTTTCCCGTAACTTTGCAGGATTTCTAGCCTTGGTAATGGTCAGTTTCATTTTAATCACTTGTACAAGTCAACCCCCTAAAAAGCCTGAGAATATTCAACAAAAATCAGAATTAACCATCTGGTGGAATCGAGGATATTATCCCGAACAAGATGAAGCCATTGAAAAAGTGGTCGAGAACTGGAAACAACTCACGGGGAATCAAGTTAAGCTGTCTTTTTTTAGTGAAGAGGATACCTTAAAAGAAGCGATTACAGCCTTAAAAGTTGGAAATCCTCCAGATATTTTATTTTCCGAACGGGCTGATTTTACCTTAATTCCTCAATGGGCTTGGGAGGGAAAATTAGCAGATGTTTCTGGGGTGATGGAACCGATTCAAAGCTTATATGAACCCAGTGCGATCGCATCAGTTTATCTGAAGAATAAAGCCACTCAAAAACGGTCTTATTATGCCATTCCCTTAATGGAGCAAACGCTTCATATTCACTACTGGCGAGAATTGCTTCAAGAAGGGGGAATTGATCCTCAAAATTTACCTCAAAATTGGTCAGAATTTTGGCAGATTTGGCAACAAGCTCAAGCTAATTTAAAAACGTCGGGACAAACAGAAATTTATGGTTTAGGTTTACCGATGTCCGTTGAATCTTCAGATACTTATTTAATTTTTGAACAATTTTTAATTGCCCATGATGTTCAACTTTTCGATGAACAGGGAAATTTACAATTAGATCAACCCACCGTTCGTCAAGGAATTATAGATACCCTGAATGAATATACTAATTTTTATCTTGAGGGAAATGTTCCCCCGGCTGCGATTAATTGGTTGAATGCGGATAATAATACTAATTTCTTGAACCGTAGTACCATTATGACCCTGAATCCGAGTTTATCCATTCCAGGTTCCCAACGGGAAGATCAAGACATTTATCAACATCAACTGATAACAGCCCTCTTTCCTAATACCCCCAAGGGTCAACCGATGAAACATTTAGTTTCTGTTAAAGAAGCGGTGGTTTTTTCAGAAGCTCAGAATCCAAAACTAGCACAACAATTTCTAACCTATCTCATTGAACCCAAAAATCTAAGTGCTTATGTTCAAGGCACTGGAGGAAGGTATTTTCCGGTTATGATGCAACTTTGGAATGATCCTTTCTGGCAAAATCTTAATGATCCTCATTTAAAAGTGGCATCTCAACAATTTCAATCCAATAAAACTCAACCTTTATATCATGTTATTAACCCCGCTTATGCTCAGGTTCAAACGGAAAATATTTGGGGTCAAGCCATTAAAGCCGTATTAACTCAAGAGGTCTCTCCAGAACAGGCAACCGATCAGGCAATTCAACAGATCAAAGAAATTTTTGATCTGTGGCAACAGAAGTGATTACCTCCCAATTTATTGTAACATTTGATCCCCTTTCATCTATTCTGATTTTTCCTATGAATCTTTGGAAAAAAAGCTTATTATTCCAGCTTGTGAGTTCTTTTCTGATTTTATCGTTAATCATTGTTTCTCTTGTTGGATATATGGCTTTTTATCAAGCTAAAGAATCCTTAAAAAACTCAATTTTTAATGAACTGAATATCGCAGCTTCCTTAAAACGGGAGGAACTCAACCATTGGGTGTTTGATCAAAGTCAAGTGGTTTTAGCTATAGCTCAAATGCCTGAACTTCGGACTCCTGCAAAAACACTATTTACCCTGGATAAATCTAGTGAGGATTATAAAAATATTCAAAGGTCATTACAAGCTTCTTTAAGTTCATTTACCAGAGAAAAATCGGGGTTAAAAGAAATTTTTATTTTGTCTCGTGGCGGTCGAGTTTTAGTTTCAACTGACCCGTCTCAAATCGGTAAATATCAACCCTTAGTTCAATACAGTGATATTCAAGCGGACAATCAAAACTCTTTTGTTTCTAATTTTTATCGTTCACCCCTTACAGGTTATCCCCAAATTACGTTAGTCGATCAAATTTTAGATCAAGATGGTAAACGCTTAGGACTTTTAGCGGCCCATTTAAACTTAGAACGAGTTGATCAGGTGATTCGTCAACGCACTGATTTAGATAAAACCGGAGAAACTTATTTAGTGGGAAATATGGGAAGTGGTTTATCCAATCGTTATGTTCTAATTGCGTCTCAAACCTTAGGATCAGATGAATTTCCTGATGGAATTAATAGTGATGGAATTGAACAAGCTATGCAGGGAAAAAGTGGGGAGGGGTTATATCGGAATTATCGAGGGGTTCCTGTGATCGGGGTTTATTATTCTTTATCTAATAAAGATTTAGCTTTAATTGTAGAACGCTCTCAAACAGAAGCCTTTACTCCCGCCCGTAAGTTAGCCAGTTCTATTTTATTGATTGGATTAATTTTATCAGGATTTATGGCGATCGCCATGTTCTTTTTAGGTCGTCAAATTGTGCAACCGATTTTAGCGATTGTAAAAACAGCCCGTGTTATTAGTCAAGGGAATTTTCAACAAACAGTCCCCATTTTAAGTGAGAATGAAATTGGGTTACTCGCCCGAACCTTTAATCAAATGACGATTCAATTACAAATTTATTATCATCAGTTAGAAGATTATAATCGAAATTTAGAATTAAAAGTAACGGAACGGACTCAAGAACTAGAAGATAAAAATCAACGACTGATTCATGCTTTAAAAGAATTAAAACAAACTCAATCTCAACTGATTCAAAATGAAAAAATGGTCAGTTTAGGGCAGTTAGTAGCCGGGGTTGCCCATGAAATTAATAATCCTGTGAGTTTTATTTATGGCAACCTAGATTTTGCCTCGGATTATGGTAAAAATTTAATTCAATTAGTGGAAGCTTACCAAAAAAATTATCCCGAACCCCAGGCAGAAATTGAAGAGATTATTGCTGAAATTGATCTGGAATTTATTAAAAGGGATTTACCCCAGGTTTATCAATCAATGAAAGATGGTGCTAACCGCATTAAAGAAATTGTTTTATCTCTCAAGAACTTTTCCCGTTTAGATGAATCTGAACAAAAAAGAATTAATATTCATGAGGGAATTGACAGTACCTTACAAATTTTACAAACTCGTCTCAAATCTCTCCCCTATTGCCCGGAAATTCAAGTGATTAAAAACTATGGTGACTTACCTTTAATTAATTGCTATCCGGGTCAACTCAATCAAGTTTATATGAATTTGCTCTCCAATGCTATTGATGCTTTACAAGAAGGTTGGGAACATCAAAATCCAACCTGTGTGATCAAACAACCTCAAATTATAATTCAGACAACGGTGATGGATCAAGAATGGATTGCTATTGAAATTCGGGATAATGGTTTAGGAATTTCCCCGGATATTAAAGGGCGAATTTTTGATCCCTTCTTTACGACAAAACCCGTTGGTAAAGGCACTGGGTTAGGATTATCTATTAGTTATAAAATTATTGTTGAACAGCATCAAGGTCAACTTAAATGTGACTCCAACATGGGAGAAGGAACACAATTTATCATTAAACTCCCTATTCTTCGTTCTGAGTCAGGGTGACTTGGGGAAGTTGATCAATTCCGAGACGACGAATAATTGCACTCAGGGACATGGGAGAACAAACCCCTTCTACGATTCGTGCTGATTGGGGCGGTGCATAGATAAAACTCAATGATCCGATCACGACTCATAGCTCAATCTCAAACCGTAATCTTAGGGGAAACTTTCTAATGAATTTTTAATAAAATTTTAATGAATAGAGTTTTGTCAAATAATTTTAAGCCGGAATACTCAAACTTCAAGAACCAGGTATCATAAAAAAACAATGTTGACCTAAACCGTAACAACATTGTCTCTAGGGAACTCTAAAAACAAAATTTCGTAGAAACTCAGTCAAGTTATCCCTTCCCCTGTGATGATGATCACACCATTCAGTTGATTAAATCACAGAATTAACCCGATATCTATCACTGTATTTCCCTCAATTCCCTATAGAATTAATATCGTAGAATCTTATTTCTACTGTTGTCTAACTTTTACCCCTTCTTTTTTGTAGGAACCTGAATTATGATTTCCCCTAAACAAGCACAACTGATTCAATTTTTACGGTGGGAGTTAGCGATCCCGGCGTCTTCAATTGCCATGGCACTCCGCCACCCAGAACAAGATTCAGGTCAGTTACCGATGATCCTGTGGCAGTATGGGTTAATTACACTCGAACAACTGGATCGAATTTTTGATTGGTTAGAGCGATTTGGCAGCATCATGGAAACAAAACCGACAATGTATCCCCATCCTGAACACTACGAATCTTCAGGAACGGAAACCGTCAATCTTTCAGTTTCTTTAGTGGCTTAATTCTTCAGGGGTTAAACCATTTTAGAAAAGTGTCTTAATCCAATATGAAAAAATTTTGTTTATGTCAAGACGTTTAACAAAACGATTTCAACGCTCACAATCTCAATTTAACACCTCAAAGTCAGCTTTCACAGAAGGCTGACTTTAATCTTATGAAAGGATTAAAAATTATTCCACCCCTATCTATTTAAACCTTCAGTCGATTTTTCAGGAATTGTTTTTGACACGACATCACCCTGAATCATTCACCCTTGGGTTACAGCAGAATAAACCTGACGACGAAATATCGCTTGATCTCCCCATCTCCTCAAAGAACTCAAAATTAACCTTATGATAGAAAAGTTCAGGATACACTCTTAGTAATGAACTTGGTTGCATCTGTGATCATGATGAACTTTGAAGAGGCTCTGACAATTACCGATACATTGGTTTTTGAAAAAACCGGAAAACACCTGAGTGATGCACAGCGAGCGGTCATTCAGGGAACTTGGTATTGTCAGAAATATCATGAAATTGCTTTAGAGTATCGCTGTACTCCTGAGTATCTCAAGCAGGATGTCGGGCCAAAATTATGGAAATTGTTATCGGATGAGTTAGGAGAAAAGGTCACTAAAAAAAATTTTCGTACCGTCATGGAACGCCGCACGTTGGAAGAAGAGGAGGGGGAGAGGGGGAGTAGGGGAGTAGAAGCAGTAGCGGAAGCAGGGGGAGACAAGGGGACAGGGAGACAACCGGAGGAGGAAAAGGAAAGACTCACCCATCGTCAACCGTCAATCTCTCCCCATGTAGACTGGGGGGAAGCAACGGATGTGTCTCAGTTTTATGGTCGAATTGAAGAACTGGCTCAACTCAAACAATGGATTTTACAGGAAGAATGCCGCCTCATTGCGGTGTTAGGAATGGGAGGAATTGGAAAAACTTCTTTATCGGTACAGTTAGCTCAAAAAATTTATCCCCAGTTTGAATTTGTGATTTGGCGATCGCTGCGAAATGCACCGCCTTTAACAGAAATTTTAATGGATTTAATTCAATTTTTTGCTAAGGAAACGGAGTTGAATTTGTCTCCTGACCCCCATCGACAAATTTCCCAATTGATCGATTTTTTACGCACTTCTCGATGTTTAATTATTTTAGATAATACAGAATCAATTTTACAAGAAGGAAATCGAGTCGGACGCTATTATCCCGGCTATGAAAATTATGGAGATTTATTTAAACGTTTAGGAGAAACCCAACATCAAAGCTGTCTCCTGCTTACCAGTCGGGAAAAACCCAGAGAAATTGCTGCGTTAGAAGGTCAAACCCAGAAAGTTCGGTCTTTACCTTTATTAGGATTAGAGCCGGAAAATTGTCAAGAAATTATTCAATCTAAAGGTGTAGGAGGTTCCTTTGAACAATGGCAAACCTTAATTGAACGCTATGCGGGAAATCCCCTTGCCTTAAAAATTGTTACGACCACGATTTATGATTTGTTTGGGGGAAATGTTGGCGAATTTTTAGACCAAATTCAGCAAGGGACGGCGATTTTTGGCGATGTTAGAGATATATTAGAACAACAATTAGGGCGAATTTCAGAACTTGAATTAGAAACCATGCACTGGTTAGCGATTAATCGAGAACCCTGTACCGTTGTTGATTTAAGAAAAGATTTATTATCGATTATTTCTCCGGTGGAATTAATTGAAGCCTTAGAATCCTTAAGTCGGCGATCGCTGATTGAAAAAAGTGCTGGCAGCTTTACCCAGCAACCCGTTGTTATGGAATATATGATTGAGCGGTTGATTGAAACAATTTTGCAAGAAATTGAAACAGAAACCATTAATATTTTAAATCAATATCCCCTAATTAAATCTCAAGCCAAAGATTATATCCGAGAAAGTCAAACTCGGTTGATTTTACAGCCCATTGTTCAAAAACTCTTAAGCCGTTATCGAATTTCAGGAGAACTAAACCAAAAGTTTAAAATTCTGATTGAACGGTTAAAACAAAATCGTCATTCTTCAGGTTATGGCGGCGGCAATATTATTAATCTTTGCCATAGTTTAGACTTAGATTTAGCAGAATATGACTTTTCTCAATTAACCATTTGGCAAGCCTATTTACAAGATGCCAATTTACAAAACGTTAATTTTTCCGGTTCCGATTTATCTCGATCCGTGTTTGCCAAAACCCTGGGTCATTCCCTCACCGTTGCTTTGGGTGCTAACGGAATTTTAGCGACGGGAGATGCGGAAGGTAAAATTATTTTATGGACAGTCGAAGACGGTCAACAACTATTAGTTTGTCAAGGACAAGTCGGAGGAGTTAAGTCTGTCACCTTTAATCACGATGGGACTTTACTGGCGAGTGGGAGTGATGATGAAAGTGTGCGACTGTGGAAAGTGTCAACGGGAGAATGCTTAAACCGTTGGCGGGAACATCAAGGAAGCGTTAACTGTGTTTGTTTTAGTCCCAGTGGGGATTGGTTGGCCAGTGGTAGTAATGACAAAACCGTCAGGGTTTGGGATACTCGTTCAGGACAATGTGTGCATCACTTCACCGATCACACCGACAGCATTCGCAGTATTACCTTTAGTCCCGATGGTCATACCTTGGCCAGTTGCAGTGAGGATCAAACCGTTAAACTCTGGAATCTGCAAACGGGAGATTGTTTACGCACCTTCTATGGACATAACGCTTGGAATTGGGCCGTTACTTTCGTGCGTTCTGCTTCAACTCCGGGTAAAATTCATGCGATCGCTAGTAGTACCGATGAAGAAGCCGTCCGGCTGTGGGATATAAATACAGGCCACAGTTTTCATACCTTTCACGGTCATCAGGATTCGGTGTGGATCGTGGTATTTAGTCCTGATGGAGAATTATTAGCCAGTAGCAGCGATGACCAAACTGTAAAACTCTGGAATGTGAGAACGGGAACTTGTTTAAAAACCTTACCCGGATTAGAAAGTCAAGTCTGTTCCTTAGCCTTTAGTCCCGATAGCCAAACCTTAGCGACGGGGAGTGTGGATCGCATGGTGCAGTTATGGGATGTACAGACGGGACAACGGTTGAGAACCTTACGGGGTCATCGTCATCAGGTGTGGTCGTTTGTTCTCAGTCCCAATGGCAGACGTTTGGCCAGTGGGAGTGATGACGATCAGGTGCGACTCTGGGATGTGCAGACGGGTCGCTGTCTCAAACAGTTACAAGGTCATCAGGACTGGGTATGGTCAGTCGCATTTAGTCCCGATGGCAGTTTAATTGCCAGTGGCAGTTATGACCGCACGGTGAAACTCTGGGATACCCAGACGGGGGAATGTTTGAAAACCTTGCATGGCCATAGCGATCGCATTCAAGCGGTAACGTTTAGTGCTGAAGGTAGGCTATTGGCCAGTGCCAGTGATGACCAAACGGTGAAACTCTGGGATGTGCAAACGGGTGAACTGTTACAAACCTTACAAGGACATCAGCGTTGGGTGGGTTCAGTTGCCTTCAGTCCTCAAACTTCAATTTTAGCCAGTGGCAGTAATGACCAAACTATTCGACTGTGGGATGGGGAAACAGGCCACTGTTTGGCTGTTCTTGAAGGCCATAATGATCGGGTTCATGTTCTGACTTTTGCCTCCCAGGGTTCGATTTTAGTCAGTGGGAGTTATGATCGTTCGGTGAAATGTTGGGCTGTGGAAACCGGTGAATGTCTGCAAACTTGGCGCGGTGAAATTGAACGAGTCCAGGGAATTTTATTGACCCTTGAAGGTCAGATTTGGGTGAGTGGGAGTTGCGATCAAGAGGTTAAACTATGGGATATTGCGACGGGAAACTGTGTAAAACATTTAGAAGGCCATAGCCATCCTGTCTGGTCAGTTCATGTTGATGCTCAGGGCCGTTTTTTAGCGAGTGGCAGTCATGATCAAGGAATTAAGGTTTGGGATTTACACACCCAGGAGTGTTTGAAAACCTTACGCGCTGATAAGCCTTACAATGGTTTGAATATTACGGGTGTGACGGGAATCACTACAGCACAAAAAGTTACATTGAAAGCGTTAGGCGCGGTGGATCTTAACCCAGAACGAATATTATAAGAACAGCTTTACTGAATCTTTACAATTAATGACTGATTTTTGTTAAATCTTTATTGGAGTGGGGTGGATTTATCACTAAGATAAAAGTATTAGAAACACAGCTACACGCCACCCCAAATTTTCAGTCATCCTTAAAGTTCGGGTTTCACCCCAAGTCTGGTGTTATCAGGGAAAAGTCGGGTTGGGTATAACAGGATGTTATATTCTTCCCCACAGTCAGTCAGGGTATCTCAAGAAGCAAGTGATCGGAAGCGATAAAATGTTACTCATTTTAAAATCCAGATCCAGGGGAAACAAGGCACTAAGGAGAAAATACCGAGAATTGGGATGTGAGGTCAGAGTGTGTAGCTCAAATCCACCTATCCCTGACCAAAGAGGGGTTCTACCGTGAATAGTTCGGGGTTTAGCCAGTATTATCACTCATCGGATGAGCAGGTCATTTATGCTCATCTACAAAGTTGTGTCGAAACTGAACTACCCCAACACCTGATTCAACGGTTCTTTAATTTGTTTATCCAAGGAGGAGAATACCCTGATTTGGCTGTTAATTTAGCATTAGGTCGGATTGTCGATTCGGATTTAGCCAATATAGAATTTCAGTATGTTCTCAACCGCAGTTGCTATATTTTAATTAATCGGTGGCGCAAACAACCTCGGCATCAATGGGCTATTCCTGAACTGATTAATAGTTTTGAACAAACTCCATCGGGTTTACCTTCCTGTTGGACAGCAAAACGGTTACGTTCTTTAGTTAAACGGTTTATTGAAACGGAACAATATCAAGCTCTTCGCCGTTTGAGCAAGGTCTTTGAGGAAAAAATAGAAGCAGCTAGTCAAAAAGAAAAAAATGATAATGTAGAAGGTTTAATTAGTCGCTATCCTTATTTATATGATCACTGTTTTTTAACAGATGATAGTCCTGATGAGCAACGTCAGGAAATCCGCGAGATGCGAATGCAAGCTCAAGAAACCTGGGAGCATGATTTATCTCAATATCTCACGTTTAAACGCACTCCCCGCGAACAACGCTTAATTTTACCAGGGGTGGAAAATCCAACGTTATTAACAGACAAAAAGTTGAATTTTGCGGTTAAACATTTTACCGGAAAAGTAGATGGTTATCATACTTATAATGATTTAGCCTACATTTTTGCAAATCAAAGCCAACAGGCGCGAACCTATCGCACGTTTAAAGAAGAATTTTATGAATATTTGAGTAGTACGGTTGATACTAAGTATGGAAAAAACCATTTTAATAATCGTTTATATCGAGAACTACAAGCCACTTTATCCCACAATGATAGTCAAAAAGTGAATGCTACTCTGATAGCGGGAACCTGTCGTAAATTATTAAATTTCTTGGTTGTGGAAAGTCCCCAACAACCCCATCACTTTGTGTTTTTAGATTTAAGTAGTAATATTGGAGTAACTCGTTCTATTGGGTTGTTATTAAAAATTGTCTTATTTTGTCGCAAAGTTAAATCAGATTTAGAAAAACGGTTTTCGATTTTATTTAATCACTATTCTACTTTTCCCAGAAATAAGGTGTTTTGGCTGGTGGAAGCGTTAGAAAATCTTAATATTGCTTTTAGTCTCAATTGGGGAAGTTTAAAATTTAATTAAGTTTTGCCTTAATTCTGGCAATTGCGACTATAATACAGCACTCTATTATTATTTATTTTACACTAAAAGCGATCGCTGTTGATCATAAAAATAGCGATCGCTTAATTATAAGGGGATAACCCTTGACACTCTCACCGTCAATCGCCAAGCGATGTGACGGGAGATTCTTTGTTCAACGAATCGACTTGCCCCAACAGGATTGCTCCCGTTAAAGTAGAGGTCAATTCTCCCAAAGCGTTCACCTCGACT
>NZ_JACJSC010000039.1 GCF_014697575.1 Planktothrix sp. FACHB-1365
TAATAGCCTTTTTGCTTGCTGGGGGTTCTTGTCCAGATACTCTCTTAATTTACTCATCTCTAATCAGGGGTAAAATTTAATTTTATCATCTTGTTACCCCTCCTTGTTTCTATTTTGGAGATGTCTAATGATTATGGCAGCATTGAAGCGCAACAGGCAATAGGATTACTGTAAACAAACGTAACAGTTTCGGGGTTAAATATTGCGATCGCTCAATAATGTAATAAGCTAAAGTCCCATGTAAAGCGGAATATGAATTTTATAGCAGCTTTCAGTTCTCTGAGGTACAGTTCTTGGGTAGAAACTGGGTTTCTGGTTTGTAGCTGCTATGAGCGTACACCCCTATAATTCATCGAAATCATGTTAGAACAGGCATCTTGCCTGTTCCACAAGATGAAAGGCGAAACTTAGTAACAAATATTTAGAAACGGTTTCATTTATTTACACGACAAAATCCTGTGTAATTTCCCCATCACCCAAAGCCAATTTTACCACAAACTCATCCCCTCGCATCAAAATCGTTAGGCTAGTTGACAGATAATTTGCGCCCAGAAGTCACACAATCTTGCAAATAAAGATTAATTAGCTCTTGATAAGATATCCCTTCTTCTTGAGCCATCATCTCAAAATATTCTATCACATCAATCCCCAGGTAAATTGTGACTTGTTTTTTCAACTGTTTAGCAAAAGGATTTGATCTTCTCTTCATTTTTGACAGATCGTATTCCGGTTCCATTGGTTTATCTCCTATATTCTTTACTTTCGTTCTGATTCTAATGATAGTGGTTCTCATACTGATGATGCTACAATATAGCGATCGCTCCAAGAATTACCGATCAATATGCCTAAACTCAATTCAAATCTTATTAGCCAAAACTTAGAACTACCTAACGCAGAAGTTATTTTCTATCCTCGCCTATTTCAACAGCCAGAAAGTCAACTCCTTTTTCACGAATTATTGAACCAAATTGAATGGAAACAAGAACCCATAAAAATCTTTGGTAAATCTGTGCTTCAGCCTCGGTTAACGGCTTATTATGGCGATCGGGCTTATACCTATTCTGGTGTCACCATGCAACCCTTACCTTGGAATTTACCGTTATTACAAATCAAAGAAAAAATTGAGCCTTTAGTTAATACTCAGTTTAATGGAGTTCTCCTGAATTTATATCGTGATGGTCAAGATTATATCGGCTGGCATAGTGATGATGAAAAAGAATTAGCTAAAGGCGGGGTAATTGGTTCTCTGAGTTTAGGGGAAACCAGGCGTTTTATATTTAGACGAAGGGATAATCATCAAAACAAAATTGAACTGACTTTAAGTGATGGTGATTTTTTAATTATGGGTGGCGAAACTCAAAAGTTTTGGCAACATCATGTTCCTAAAAATGCTAAATCCACTCAGCCCCGAATTAATCTAACTTTTCGGGTGATTAAATAAATGAATTTGAGAAGTTTCTCCCCTAGCATTCCTCTAACTAACTCAGAAACCGGGTTTCTATGATAATATCTCGTTTTAGCCGAAAATCTATCACAGAAACCCGGTTTCTTGGGATTAACCGAGCGATCGCTATTAAAAGTAAGACTTGATAAACCGGGTTTCTGAAAGATATCGAGTTGCCAACAATCTCTAAGCAGAAACCCGGTTTCTGATCATTTAATCATTCAGGAACCGGATTTATGACATCAGTATAAGAAATAAAATTAAAAGGGGAGGTTGAGAAACCCAGTTTTTTGATGGTTGTAAAACTTTTGGAACTGTTTCAGATTTGCTTAGTCCTATTTTTTAGGGTACATTATAACAATTGCCAAAACTTAGGATATAGACGCTTGACGGGTACGAGTGGGGGAACCTTGCCCCTACGACTGTTAACTGTCTGTTCTCCACACCTTTCTTTTTCTCCTGTTCCTACTATCAATATTATTTCTGAGTGAGGAGTCCAATATGACCGCCAGAGTCAACACTCAATTTTTATCTCAATCTTTTATCGCTACTGGTATTAGCCTAGCCACTTTATTCTTATTAGGACAACCCTTGAAGGCACAAACGCCTGTTTCACCGGAAACGGTCAGTTCTGCGTCTTCTACGGTTGTTCCTATCCTTCCCGCTCAAAACCTCAACCCGGATGTTCCCCCCTTAGATGACCCAGGTTTATTTTTGCCCTCCTTAGAACAGCCAAGACGTCTGGTTCTGCGGTTGGGTCAACGTCGGGTTTATCTGTATCAAGGAGAACAAGTTGTTGCTAGTTATCCCGTTGCTGTTGGTAAAGAAGGATGGGAAACCCCAACGGGGAGTTTTAAAATCATGCAAAAGATTGAAAATCCCGTTTGGCAAGACCCCTGGACAGGAGAAGTTCGTTCTCCAGGGCCCAATAGTGCGTTAGGATTACGTTGGATTGGGTTCTGGACAGATGGAAAAGATGTGATTGGATTTCATGGAACCCCGACAATCAATTCAATTGGACAAGCCGCGTCTCACGGTTGTGTACGGATGCGGAATGAGGATGTTGTGGCTTTATTTGAACAGGTAGAAGTCGGGACTCCGGTGATTGTTGAACCTTAAATATTGAACCTATTATACAGATTTTCAGGAATCAAATCGAGTTCAAACTCTTATGATTCCTTTTTTCTTTCTGTTCGGTGTTCGCTGTTCCCTGCTATATTGAGAAATTAATGCTCACCCAAGGGGAGGAATGATGGCGCGGAAACGTCTTTCCGATATGGTACGGCAGGAAGCTGAAAAAGGTTCAACGGCTGAAGTGGAAATTGTCACGGATGACAGTGGAGTTAAAGTTCAAGCGACTGCTTCACCTGCAAACTCTGGAGTTCAACCTAACTTAGAGGAAAAAATTATTGAGTTGAAAACGGCTTTAGAAACGGCTCAAAATCAAGAACGTTCCCTTCAAGAAAAAGTTTTACAACTTCAAGCTGAATTAGATGATAAAAATCAATTTATTGACCGCATGAAAACTGAAATTCAAGAGGCAGATTTAAAAGGAAAGTTACAAAAAGCGCAAGAGGCTGCGTTACAATTATCGGAGGCTAATTCTAAATTAATTGATGAATTGAAAAGTCTCAAAGAAGAAAATGAATCTTTAAAACAAGCTTTACAACCCAAAGCCCAACTACCACAATCTAAAGCTATTGTCAAACCCAAGACTCAAATCATCCCTCGTCCCTATTCTTCCCCTTCTCAACCTGTTTCTAATGAGGATTTTTCCAGTAGCACTTGGTTGCTGTAGAGACTAATATAAAAGAAAAGGGCGAGAAAACCTCGCCCCTACGTTGATTAATCGGTTATATTAAGCGGGATTCGCTTGCAAACGTTGCTCTAATAAACGACGAATGGATGCTTTTTCAATCAGTCCTACTAACACCCCATTGCGAACAACGGGTAATTCATTTAATTGTTGTTGTTCTAAGACAGTTACCACGTCTAAGAGGGGTTGTTTGGCATCAACAGTTGTTGAAAATTCCACAGGTTGCATCACTGTTTGAACTTGAATTAACGGCCATTGAGAGGTGGGAATTGTTTTCAGGTCATCCCCGCTAATTTGACCGACTAATTCCCCGGCTTCATTGGTGACTAAAAATTGACGAGTTGCGGTTTTCCCAATAATATAATCGTTGACAAAAGTTCGTAACGAAATCTCTTGAGGAACAATCGAATTATTATCGGCTAGAGCATCCTCTGCGGTGAATTGAGATAATTGATTGCGGAGGGTAGCATCTTTAGCTAAAATTCCGGCATTACTTAACAGGAACCAACCGATTAAAATTGTCCAAAAATTAATCGAACCTCCGGCAAATAGAGGTAAAAATCCTAATAAAATTGCTAACCAACCAAATCCTTGACCGACGCGACTGGCAAATACAATGCCTTTAAATTGATTACCTGTAATTTTCCAGATGAGTGCTTTGAGAATATTACCACCATCGAGGGGTAAACCGGGAATTAAATTAAAGATCGCTAAGGCTAAATTAACATAAGCCAAGAGATTAATTAAGGCTGTTAATGGGGCTGCTAAGGGTAAATAAGAACCCATCAAAGTTAACCCAACAAACAGGAATAAACTCACTAACGGCCCTGCAATGGCAATCCAAAAAGCCCCAGCAGGTGTTTTTGCTTCTTGGTCTAAACTGGCTAATCCACCAAACAAAAATAAGCTAATTGATTTAACGTTAATTCCTTGTTTGATGGCGACAACACT
Organism: Planktothrix sp. FACHB-1365; assembly: GCF_014697575.1. Classification (GTDB taxonomy): domain Bacteria; phylum Cyanobacteriota; class Cyanobacteriia; order Cyanobacteriales; family Microcoleaceae; genus Planktothrix. Next base: position 4,212 of record NZ_JACJSC010000039.1, read on the forward strand.
ATGCCCTAATTCATGGGCTAAAACAGAAGCAAATAACAGTAACGCAGCAATTAATCCTAATAAAAATGGCAGTCCTAAACCCAATTGTGGAAATTGAGCCGCCAAACTTCCCCCATAACTTAACGTCATTAATGCCAGAACAATAAACCAGGAAACGTTAATATAAAAGGGGATTCCGAATAAATTACCGACGCGAATAGAGCCATTCATGTTGGCTACCTCTCAACTCATCCAAAAGCTAATTTAACTTCTGGCTGTTCATAACCCTATCGTAACGAATTGTAAAAAAACTGAGCAATCCGCCCCAGGTTGTAAATACTAGACGATTGAGTACGGTTTTCCGCTTTGACAATCAAGAGATACTTAGGCATTTTTATTACAAACCGGGTTTCTGGGGTTAATAATAAGAACGATACCAATCTACAAATTGTTGCACTCCGACTTCAATTGAAGTATTGGGTTGAAAGTCTACATCTTGAATTAAAGCATCAACATCAGCATAGGTCATAGGCACATCTCCGGGTTGAATGGGCATAAAGTTTTTAATGGCAGTTTTGCCTAATGCTGTTTCTAATACTTCAATTAAATGCAACAATTCAACGGGTTGATTATTACCAATATTATACACTTTATAGGGGGCTGTTGTATGGGGATTTTCACCCGGTTGAGGAATTCTATCTAAGGTACGAATTACACCTTCAACAATATCATCAATATAGGTAAAATCCCTTTGCATTTTGCCATAATTAAATACATCAATGGGTTTATCTTCGAGAATGGCTTTAGTAAAAATAAACATCGCCATATCAGGACGACCCCAAGGGCCGTAAACGGTAAAAAATCGTAATCCCGTTGAGGGAATATTGTATAAATGGCTATAGCTATGGGCGATTAATTCATTAGCTTTTTTGGTTGCTGCATATAAACTAACGGGATAATCTACGTTATCTTCAACGGAAAAGGGAATTTTCTTATTTTCCCCATAAACGGAACTGGAAGACGCATACACTAAATGTTGAATTTGAGAATGACGACATCCTTCTAAAATATTTAAAAATCCCACTAAATTACTATCAAGATAAGCATAGGGATTTTTTAAAGAATATCGTACCCCAGCTTGGGCGGCAAGATGAGCTACTCGTTCAAAATTTCCCTCAGTAAATAACTGATTCATTCCCTCTCGGTCGGCTAAATCTAGTTTTTTAAAGGTAAATCCTTCTCGACCTTTTAATTGGTCTAAACGGGCGTGTTTCAGAGACACATCATAATAATCATTAATATTATCAATTCCGATAACAATATCTCCTCGGTCTAATAATCGTTGACAGAGATGAAAGCCAATAAATCCCGCCGCACCAGTTACTAATAAATTAGCCATTTTTTCTATAAACTCCAGTAGTGAATATGAGAGGGAATTAAGTTAGGGTTAAGAACAGACTTGACATCCATCACGACACCTTTATTTCCTAAACACCCTAATAGTTTTTCTAAAGGAAGGTCGAGGTAAGTTTGATGGGGAACCGCCAGAATCATTGCATCTAGGTTCAATAAATCTGACCACTGTACTAATGTCATAGCATATTCTTGTTGAGTGGCAACAGGGTCAGCGAAGGGGTCATGAATTAACGGTTGAATTCCAAATTGATTCAGTTCCGCCACAATATCAGGAACGCGGCTATTCCGTAAGTCAGGAACGTTTTCTTTAAAGGTTAATCCTAAAATTCCGACTTTTGCATTAGGAATGGAACAATTGGCTTGAATTAACAGTTTAACTAAGCGTTGAGCTAAATAGGTTCCCATGCTATCATTAATCCGTCTTCCGGCTAAAATAACTTGGGGATGATAGCCCATTTCTTCTGCTTTTGCTGTTAAATAATAGGGGTCAACGCCAATACAATGACCACCCACTAATCCAGGGGTAAAGGGTAAAAAGTTCCATTTGGTTTTAGCTGCGTTTAATACATCTTGGGTACGGATATTTAAGTGGTCAAAAATAATGGCTAATTCATTCATTAAAGCAATATTTAAGTCTCGTTGAATATTTTCTATTACTTTCGCTGATTCTGCAACTTTAATTGAAGGTGCACGATAAACTCCTGCTTGAATAATTTTGCTATAAACTTCAGCAATAGTATTTAAGGTTGGTTCATCTTCGCCTGAAACCACTTTCACAATTTTTTCCAACGTATGGGATTTATCCCCCGGATTAATTCGTTCTGGAGAATAGCCTAATTTAAAATCAATATTTTGTTTTAATCCCGAAGTTTGGGCTAATATTTTACCGCAAATCTCTTCTGTCACCCCCGGATAAACCGTTGATTCATAAACAATAATATCTCCGGGTTTTATAACTTTTCCTAAGAGTTCAGAGGCTTTAATTAAGGGCGTTAAATTAGGTTGATTATTCTTATCAACAGGGGTGGGAACTGCTACAATATAAAAGTTACAGTCTTTTAAATCCTGAAGAGATGCTGTAAAATTTAAAGGTGAATTTTTTAACCTTGCATTGTCAATTTCTCCGGTAATATCAATCCCTTGTTTTAAAGCTTCTACTCGTTCTAGTTTAATATCAAATCCAACGGTTTCGGGGAAAACTTCAGCAAAGGCAATAGCAACGGGTAAACCGACATATCCTAAACCAAGAACAGCAATGCGATGGGGATGAGAATACATGATTCTTTTAAAGATAAAAGATTAGGGGATTATAACATTGAATAAGAATTAATCACGTCACCCGCCGTCTTAAAAGTATACCCTAATTGTTGTAACCAATATAGTAAACAATTTAGGGTTTTTAAGGCTGAACCTTGTTGACGAGTATACCATAATTTTGCTCCCCAGGGAATTGATAAATCTTCGACAGAATAGGCGGGAATAAAATCAAAGGGGTGCATATAAACTTGAACAATAGGCGGAAGGGGAGAAACGGAGGATAACAGTTGAATTAAGGATAATTGAAATAAATCAATCCATAATAACCCCATCGGTAAGGGAATTAAGGGTAAACTATTAACGGGGATTTCCCAAATATTATCTTGTAAATAGGGTTCAAATGGAACATTTTGATTATTAAACCGAGAAGGCATTTTTCCGGCAAAAACGGAGGAATCATATTCATAATTGGTTTGTTTTAAATAGTGATATAATCCTTCTGGAATTCGAGCTTGGGGCGCACGAAACCCTCTAATTTTTTGACCTGTATATTCTTCTAAAATTGCTTTTGATTTTGATAATTCTTCAATAATTTCATCTTTTGATAGTTCAGGCATTTTTCGATGGGTAAAGCCATGAGAACCGATTTCAAATTTTTTTTGAATCGCAATATTAAGTTCTTCTTGGATATAGGGAACAATTTCTCCATTAATAAATAAAGTTGCGGGACATTGATATTGATTTAGAATCTCAAAAATCTGGGGTAAACCTACTTTAACCCCTCGAATTGTTTCAACAGAAGCGGGAAGTCTCCCCCCCCAGTCGGTTTCAACATCAATAGAAATAATTGCTGTTTTCGATAATTTTTGATTCATGATTTTATTCTTCTGTTCTTAATTCTGGGTTTTTATGGGTGGGAGAACCCCACCCCTACGTGATCCTGGGCGAGAAAACCCCGTCCATACCTGATTTATTGTTTCATTTCTCGACGAATGGCTGATAATTGATCGGCTAATATTCCATAGAAAAAGATGATAATTCCTGATAATAATATAATTACATCTCGATCTGCTAGGTTGTCTTCTAATATTATGCCTGAAATCGAACTAATTAAACCTGCAACAATTAAAAATAAACTGACAGGTAAAAAGACCCTTAGAGGAGCAAATAACACCACAATTCTAATAATTAACAAAATGGTATTTAACCCATCTCTAACAATTTTAACCGAACTCGGACGACCGACTCGTGGATTAATAATAATCGGAACCCACTGAATTAACCAACCATTATTAATTAAAGCAATGGTTGTGGTGGTACTAAAAGAAAATCCATCGGGGGCAAGGTGCATACAATCAAAAATTGCCTCTCGTCTCATCACCCGTAACCCCGAATTTAAGTCAGGAATTTTCCATCCTGTCACCCAATTTGCCACCCATTTTAAGATTAATTTTCCAGGTTTTCTTAAAAAGGGAACAGGTGAATTATAACGAGTTCCTATCGCAACATCCGCATCTCCTAAACCGATTAATAAACTCGCTAATTGTTCGGCATCGTGTTGACCATCGGCATCTGCAATGGCAATTAATCCATATTTTGCTTTACGAATTCCGGTTTTTAAAGCCGCACCATAACCGCGATTTCTTCCCTGGCGAATCACTTTTGCTCCCGCTTGCTTTGCTTTTTCTGCGGTTGAATCCGTTGAACAATCATCAACGACTAAAACCTCAAATTCGCCTCCGGTCGATTTCAATAAGTCTATCATTCCCGTCACAACCGTTGCAATTGCGGCTTCTTCATTAAAGGCAGGAATGACTAAAGACAGTCCTTTTCCTTCCGCTAAGGTTGTTTGAATTGCCGTTGTTAACTCTCCATCCACCACTCGATACATATTGTTTATCTGCTGAATTTCTCAACCTATTGTATTATCTGAAAGGATCAGACTCGGATTTCGGGTCAATTATATCTGATTTTGGATCAATTTTTAGATGCTAGTATCCCGTCTCCAGAAGTTTTTAACCGCCCCAGAAGATCATCGATTTAGTCCTCGAATGATCTTTTGGTTTACCTTGAGTTTAGTTTTCTCCATTAGTTTTGCCATTCCGCCTTTACAAAAAGCTTTTAGTGGAGAATATTTAATCATGGATGATGCCCGACAACATCTATTTTGGATGCAACGGTTTGTTGATCCTGATTTATTTCCTAACGATTTAATTGCTGATTTTTATCAATCCATTACGCCTTCGGGTGTAAGTGGATTTTATCATTTAATGGCAAATTTAGGGGTTAATCCTCTCCTTTTAAATAAAATTATACCTTTATTTTTAGGATTATTAACAACTATTTTTTGTTTTGGGATTTGTATTGAACTTTTACCTGTCCCAACGGTTGGGTTTATTGGGTCTTTACTGCTGAATCAAAATCTTTGGTTACACGGTGAATTAACAACGGCCGTTAGTAGCGGTTTTGCTTATCCGGCTTTTCTATCTTTTCTCTATTTTCTATTACGTCGATCTCCCCTGGGTGTGGGAATTTGTATGGCAATTATGGGGAATATTTATAGCCCCTTAATGTTAATTGCTTCTGGGGTTTTAATTCTGCGGTTAATTCAGTGGGAAAAAGGGAAACTGCGATTTTCTAATAATCGTCAAGATTATATCATTTCGGCTGTCGGTTTAGGGGTTGCAACGTTAGTGATCATCCCTTATTTTTTCTCCAGTTCTGAATATGGCCCTACCATTTCTGCCCAAGAAGCGAAAACGATGCCCGAATTTTTAGATAAGGGAAGAACAGGATTTTTTTATGGCAATAGTGGGTTAAATTTCTGGTTTAAAAATAGTCGGAGTGGGATGAAAATTTCGTTGAATCCACCTTTAGTTATATTAGGATTGTTCTTACCAATTTTATTCCGATTTCCCCGTCAGTTTCCGTTGGTAGAAAAAATCAGTTCTAAAATTAATATCCTGTTGTACTTAATCCTAACATCTTTAGGGTTATTTGCGATCGCTCATCTTTTATTATTTAAGTTATTTCTTCCCAGTCGCTACACCAGCCATAGTTTCCGCATCATTTTAGCAGTTTCAACAGCCATCGTTTTAATTGTTGTCTTAGATGGAATATTTCAAGCTTCCCTTAAACAAATTATTGCTTTAGCATCAACGGTTGTATTTAGTTTTGTGTTAATTTTTTATCCGTTTTTTGTCTGGGGAAAAGCCTTTCCCAGAACTGCTTATACCATTGGAACAGATCCAGAAGTTTATCAGTTTTTACAACAGCAACCGAAGGATACTTTAACGGCTTCTTTATCCTTAGAAGCAGATAATTTACCCATTTTTTCTCAACGTCCAGTTTTAGTTTCCTGGGAACACGCTTTACCGTATCAACAGGGCTATTATCGTCAAATTAAACCCAGAGTTTTAGATTTGATTTCTGCCCAATATAGCCCCAATTTAGACACCGTTAAACAGTTTATTCAGAAGTATGGGGTTGATTATTTTCTGATTGATCAAAAAGCGTTTACTCCTGAATATATGACCGAAAATGTTTGGTTTAAACAATGGCCGGATCAAGGAAAACAAGCCTTAAGTCAACTTCAAGGAAAACAGAAACCGATCCTGTTACAATCGTGGAATCGTTGTACTATCTATCAAAATCAACTCTATCGTCTGGTAAAAGCAGATTGTCTCATCAAATAACCCGTAGGGTGCGTGCGCTGCGCTTACGCACCACCTGACATTTTATTATCGCAGTTTTTGACAGACTCACCAGCTAATTATAGGCTCATTTAGGGAGGTTAATCATGTTAAAAAAAGGTTTAATCAATCTCGGAATTTTACCTATTTTTTTGTTTAATAATTTTACCTTAATTTCCCTCAAAAATCAACCTCAGACCCCTGTTGAAAGTTATAAACCTGATCCAGCAACATTATTTAACCAAGGAAAACAATATTATCAGCAAGGACAATATACTCAAGCTGCTGAGGTTTTACAACAGGCTATTTTAGGGTTTTCTCAACAAGGAGATATTGTTAATCAAGCGATCGCATTAAGTAATCTTTCTTTAGTTTTACAACAGTTAGGACAATGGGAACAAGCCGAAAAAGTTCTACAGGAAAGTTTAGGATTAATTCAAGATTTATCCTTTCCTAAACAGCCTTTAATTCTAGCTCAAATTTTAGAGATTCAAGGTCAATTAGAATTCACAAAAGGACAACCTGAACAAGCTATTAAAACTTGGAAACAAGCGTTTAAACTTTATTCACAAACGGGAAATTGGTTAGGAGAAATTACTAACCAAATAAACCAAGCAACGGCTTTACAAACTTTGGGACTCTATCGACAATCTTTAAAAACGTTAACAGAAGTTAATGAAACCCTGAAATCTCAACCGAATTCTTTAATTAAAGTAACGGCTTTATTGAGTTTAGGAAATGCCTTAAAAAAAGTGGGTGATTTAAAAACGGCTCAAGCTGTTTTGCAACAAAGTTTAGAGTTAGCTAAAACTGCTAATTATTCTCAAGTTTTAAGCCGGATTTATTTAAGTTTAGCCAATCTTAATCGCGCTCAAAATAATTCTGATCTCGCTTTAGAAAATTATCAAAATGCAGTAAAAACAGCCTCAAATGGTTTAGAAAGACTGCAAGGTTTGATTAATCAATATAGTTTACTGATTGATTTAAAACAATACAAAGAAGCAGAAACTCTATCCCAGGAAATTCAAGATTCTATTTCTAAAGTTCCGATGAGTCGGAGTTTAGTTTATGCTATGGTTAATTTTACGAATTCTTTAATCAAGTTAAATTCAACTTCTAATAATTCTAAAATCATTAATTTATTAAATAATGCAATTCAATCTTCTAAAACTTTAAAAGATCTCCGTTCAGAATCTTACGCTTTAGGAATTTTAGGGAAATTTTATGAACAAAATCAACAACCCTTAGAAGCTCAAAAATTAACCGAACAAGCTCTATTAATTGCTCAATCTATTAATGCTTCTGATATTGCTTATCAATGGCAATGGCAACTAGGAAGACTTCTAAAACAACAAAATCAAAAAGATAAAGCGATCGCCGCTTATACTGAAGCGGTTAATACTTTAAAATTTCTCAGAAAAGACTTAGTTGCGATTAACCAAGATGTGCAATTTTCTTTCCGAGAAAGTGTAGAACCTGTTTATCGAGAATTAGTCGATTTAATTTTACAATCTCCGACTCCCGATAACCTAAAAACTGCCCGTGAATTGATAGAATCTTTACAACTTGCTGAACTCGATAACTTTTTCCAAGAAGCTTGTTTAGATCAAGAAATTAAACCTCAAGAAATTGATCAAATTGATCCCAATGCAGCAATCATTTATCCGATTATTTTAGCCAATCGTTTAGAAGTTATTCTCTCAATTCCGGGTCAAGATTTACGCCACTATTCTACCGAAATTTCTCAACAACAGGTTGAAACTATAATTCGTCAATTACGACTATCTTTTCAACCGATATTTTCGACAAAAGAACGGTTAGAATTATCGCAAACCGTGTACAATTGGCTCATCCGTCCAGCAGAATCTGATCTCAAAAATAGCTCGATTAAAACCTTAGTCTTTGTCTTAGATGGTTCTCTGCGAAATGTGCCAATGGCTGCCCTTTATGATGGCAAAAATTATCTAGTTCAAAATTATAATTTAGCTCTAACTCCGGGTTTACAACTCCTGGCTTCTCAATCTTTAAAACGAAATCAAATTAAAGCCTTAACCGTTGGGTTAAGTGAAGCTCGTCAAGGGTTTTCTGCCTTACCTGCCGTTGCGTCTGAACTTGAAAAAATTGAAGCAGAAGTTCCGACAAAAGTTTTATTAAATCAACAATTTACCCGTGATGCTGTTCAACAACAAATTCAAGAAACTCCCTTTCCCATCGTTCATTTAGCAACTCATGGACAATTTAGTTCTAAAGCGGAAGATACTTTTTTATTAACCTGGGATAGTCGGATTAATGTTAAGGATTTAGATGATTTTCTCAGCCGTCGCCAACGAGGAGAACAAAATCCGGTAGAATTATTAGTCTTAAGTGCTTGCGAAACCGCAACAGGAGATCAACGGGCTGCTTTAGGATTAGCGGGTGTAGCGGTGCGTTCTGGGGCACGGAGTACCTTAGCGACATTATGGCAAGTTAACGATACCTCCACCGCCTCCTTGATGGCAGAATTTTATCAAGAATTAACTCAGCAACAAATCAGTAAAGCCGAAGCTCTGCGTCAAGCCCAGTTAAAGCTGTTACAACAGGCTAAATATCAAGATCCCTATTATTGGGCGCCCTTCGTTTTGGTGGGAAATTGGCAATAGATTTGTAACTCTGAAGATAGGTTAATAAAATTAAAGTATTAGTGCATCATCCAAGACCCGTGATCTAACAGGAGTCCTCTTGACTCTAGTTTAATTCTTTCTGAGTATTCTTTGGAGACCCATACTTTTATGTTTCACAACCGTTTGCACCAGCACTGGATTAGCCTATCTCTCCTGACCCTTGTGGGGGGCGCTTTTGTTCCGCAACTGTCCGTTATGGCTCAACCCACCCCTTCAGAGGGAATCCAAATTAGTATGGCCTTTGAACCCCCACCAGGGGAAGGAATGCCCGCTCGCACCGCCGGAGGAGGGTCTCGCGGTCAAACTCTGGCTGCGATTCAAACCACACCCCCCTTAATGGCCTTAGTTCCAGCGTTTTATTCTCAAACCAATGGTCAAGAAACGGATATCAAAGGATTGACGCTGGCGGCTACCCCGACATTCTTTTTCTATGTTCCTGCAATTCCGGCAAAAGAAGTCGCTTTTAGCTTAAAAGATGAAAATAACAACGATATTTACCAAACTCGTTTAACGCTCCCCAATCAACCCGGTATCGTCAGTATTGCTCTACCAAAAGATACTCCTCCGTTAAAAATTGGTCAAACCTATCGTTGGTCATTTGGGGTGATTTACAACGATGAAAACACGCAGGAGCCTAAAGTTGTGTTTGTGAGCGGGGAAGTCAAAAGAACAGAACCCGATGCCATGTTAAACGCTAAACTACAACAAGCTGAACCCCTAGAACAAGCTAAAATTTATGCTGAAAATGGAATTTGGTTTGAAAGTTTAGCAACCTTAGCCCAACTGCGTCAAAATCAACCGATGGATGAAACATTAACCAAGCAATGGAATGAACTGTTACAATCCGTTGGTTTAGAATCCATTGCGAATCAACCGTTTGTGAATGGGCTTGAGAACTAATTAAGGTGAAACTCGAATGAAGTATGGAGTTATGAAACAAAAACAAACGGTCTTCAGACTTCATACTTTCAGATGGAAACCTTCCGGGCAATGGCTGAAGTTATTTCGTTATTTATGGTTAAGTCCAGTGATAACGGCTTCAGTTATTGCCCTGCAAAGTACAGGATTTTTACAACTTTTAGATTGGGCAACCTATGATCAATTTGTGCGGTGGCGACCCCTAGAACCTCCTGATCCTCGGATTGTCATTGTTACGATTGATGAACCGGATTTAAAAAAGCTGGGACAATGGCCGATTCCTGATGCGATTTTAGCACAATTAATAGAAAAAATAAAGCTTCAAAACCCGATTGCAATTGGATTAGATATTTATCGAAATTTACCCGTTCAACCCGGGCATGAGGATTTAATTAAGGTCTTTAAAACCACCCCGAATTTAGTGGGTGTAGAGAAAGTTGTTGAAGATCAAAATCGAGCTTCTATTGAACCGCCTCCGATTTTAAAAGATAAAAAACAAGTGGGGGCGGCGGATTTAATTTTAGATGCAGATGGCAAAATTAGACGGGCATTATTATCAATAAAACCCCCAGAACGCCCTACTATTTTAAATTTAGGGGCGACCGTTGCTTTAATTTATTTACAAACTCAAGGGATTACCCCTAAAATGACCGAAAATCAGCAAGTTATTTTAGGAAAAGCTGAATTTACAAGATTTACAGAAAATGATGGCGGTTATGTTCGCGCTGATGATGATGGCTATCAAATTTTATTAAATTATCGGGGATCGCAGGATAATTTTCATAAAATTTCCATGACTCAAGTGTTAAACAATGAGATTCCACCGGATTTGTTTCGTGATAAAATTGTATTTATTGGCCCCTTTGCCCAAAGTTTAAATGATCTATTTTTTACCCCTTATACCAGTAATTTATTTAGTATTAATGATCGTACACCGGGAGTAATTATTCATGCTAATATTGCCAGCCAACTGATTAGTAGCGCTATCGATGGACGCACCTTAATTCATGTTTGGTCAGATCGGACAGAATGGTTTTGGGTGTTTCTTTGGTCAACGGTTGGTAGCAGTTTAGGATGGATTTATGGGGGAACCCGTTGGACAGTTTATTGGTTGATTTTAGCCAGTGGAGGTTTAATTATTATTTCTTATAGTGCTTTTATGAGTGGTTGGTGGCTTCCCTTAGTTTCTCCTTTATTAGCATTAGTCAGTTCTGGGATGGTGGTTACGGCTTATATTGCTAATGTTGAACGTCAAGATCGGAAAATGGTGATGACGTTATTTCAACGGTATGTTACCCCCAAAATTGCGGAAACAATATGGCAAAATCGAGAGGATTTATTACAAAAAGGTCAAATTTTAGGGCAGAAAATGATAGCAACTGTCCTGTTTACAGATATTAAAGGATTTAGTACCATTGCTGAACGCATGGAACCCGCAATGTTAATGACTTGGTTAAATGAATATATGAATGCCATGGCGAATATTGTGTTTGAACATGATGGGGTTGTGGATAAATTTATGGGGGATGCTATTATGGCAGTGTTTGGAGTTCCTATTCCTCGAAATAATCCTCAAGAAATTGCTCAAGATGCCACTTCTGCGGTATCCTGTGCCTTAGCAATGGGGGAAAAATTGCGAGTGCTTAATCAACATTGGCAACAACAAAATCAACCCTTGATTTCTATGAGAATTGGTATTGCTACCGGAGTTGTCGTCACCGGAAGTTTAGGCAGTTCTCAACGGATGGAATATACAACTTTAGGTGATAGTGTTAATATTGCTGCCCGTTTAGAAAGTTATGATAAATCCTTTTATAGTGAGGGAACCTGTCGAATTTTAATGAATGAAGAAACCCATCAACAAATTAATGGCAAGTTCCCCACTCGTTACGTCGGTCGCGTGCAATTATATGGACGTCAACAGTTAATTAATATTTATCAAGCTATCAACGATTAAAAGGGAACAGGGAACAGGGAACAGGGAACTAGGACGGATTTCCGAACTAGCACTCGGAACAGTTGAGTGCTAAAGTAACCTATTGGTGATTAACAATATTGTAAGATGGCTAAAATTGTTTCGTTTAGTGAAGAATCTCGTAAAGCCTTAGAAAAAGGCGTAAATGCCTTAGCCGATGCGGTGCGCGTCACCCTTGGCCCTAAAGGTCGCAATGTCTTATTAGAGAAGAAATTTGGTGCTCCTGAAATCGTTAATGATGGCATCACGGTTGCTAAAGAAATTCAACTGGCTGACCCCCTAGAAAATACGGGTGCTCGACTGATGCAGGAAGTCGCCTCCAAAACCAATGAAGTTGCTGGAGATGGGACAACAACCGCCGCCATTTTAGCCCAAGCCATGATTCATGAAGGCTTAAAAAACGTCGCGGCTGGGGCTAATCCTGTCGCCCTCAGACGGGGAATGGAAAAAATCGCTCAGATTTTAGTCCAAGAAATTCAAGCCGTTGCTAAACCCGTTGAAGGAGATGCGATCGCCCAAGTCGCTACCATTTCCGCCGGAAACGATGAAGAAATCGGTCAAATGATCTCCCAAGCGATGGAAAAAGTCACCAAAGATGGGGTGATTACCGTTGAAGAGTCCAAATCCATCACCACCGAATTAGATGTGGTGGAAGGAATGCAACTAGATCGGGGGTATATTTCTCCCTATTTTATTACCGATAATGAACGGATGGTGGTGGAGTTTTCTAACGCCAGAATCTTGATTACCGATAAAAAAATTAGTTCTATTCAGGACTTAGTTTCTGTTTTGGAAAAAATTGCCCGTTCGGGTCAACCGTTGTTAATTATTGCTGAAGATATTGATGGGGAAGCTTTAGCAACTTTGGTGGTCAATAAAGCCAGAGGCGTGTTAAATGTGGCTGCCATTAAAGCTCCGAGTTTCGGTGAACGTCGCAAAGCTTTGTTACAGGATATTGCCGTTCTTACAGGGGGACAATTAATTTCTGAAGAAGTGGGATTAAGCTTAGATACGGTTTCTTTAGAGATGTTGGGAACCGCCAGCAAAATCACCATTGAAAAAGACAATACCATTATTGTAGCTGATAGCAAAACTCAAGCCGATGTGAAAAAACGGGTTGAGCAGATTCGCCGTCAATTGGAAGAAACCGACTCTGAATATGATGCCGAAAAACTCCAAGAACGGATTGCTAAATTAGCTGGTGGTGTGGCAGTGATTAAAGTCGGTGCTGCTACGGAAACGGAAATGAAATCTCGGAAACTGCGAATTGAAGATGCGTTGAATGCAACAAAAGCTGCCGTTGAAGAAGGAATTGTTCCGGGTGGTGGAACAACGTTAATTCATCTGGCTAAAAAAGTCGATGAAATTAAATCCCAACTCGATGATGAAGAAAAAATTGCAGCCGGAATTATTTCTAAAGCTTTAGAAGCTCCGTTATATTATATTGCCAGTAATGCTGGGGCTGAAGGTGCTGTTGTGGTAGAAAATGTCCGTGACACTGAATTTAGCATGGGTTATAATGCCTTAACGGGAATATACGAAGATTTAATTGCTTCTGGGATTATTGACCCGGCAAAAGTGGTACGTTCTGCACTGCAAAATGCCACATCTATTGCGGGATTAGTGTTAACAACTGAAGCCTTAGTTGTCGAAAAGCCTGAGAAAAAAGCTGCAATGCCCGATATGGATGGCATGGGTGGCATGGGTGGCATGGGCGGTATGGGCGGTATGGGTGGCATGGGCATGATGTAGAATGCCGTGATCTCTCGCTAAATTATCGCAGAAGCAACGGATCTACTCGGGTCATTGAGAAATATCCGTTGCTTTGATAATTTATTTTAATCAATTAGGCAAAATTATTTTGTTTTTTAAAAGATTGTCAGGAATTTTTGATATTTTATTGAGAATTACTTTCAAAGAGTTGACGAGATTATCAGGGTTCTGCTATCATAGAAAAAACAGCACCCAAGGGGTTATTGTGTCTATTGGTGAAAATACAGGCTAAAACCCTTGTTGTGTCGTTAAATCTGTTGGTTTTATGACTAAATTTCGGCGTGGCGATGCACGAATTTTGGGAAAGGAAGGTTAAGCAACGGATAGGAGTATTGACAAAACAAACAATTTATGCTATTCACCTCAAAAGCTGGGTTGGTAACAAACTAAAATCTCGGTTTGAAGACCCCCACCACAGCATCAGACTTCGGCGTGAGATCATTAGATGTGGGGTGATCTGCTTTTTACAGCCATGAGCACGGTAACAAAGTAGATCACCCTCAATTGTAGAGACGCGCCATGGCGCGTCTCTACTAAGCATGGCGCGTCTTGTCGATTTTTGACCTGCTTAATTGACACTCCCCCGTCAAGCTTGCGCTGTGACGGGGGATTCTTGCTTCACAGAAGAATGCTTTTTAATGCAAGCATCAACGAGTCTTACATCCTCTCCACAAGCTTGAATTTCTGTGTGTCCCGCAGTATTTGTTGACAATATTCTTATACCTTCTTCCCTAATATTATGTGCTGCATTTTCATCCCTATCGTGGTGGGTTTGACAGCTTGGACAAACCCATTCCCGAATACTTAAATTCAATGAATTGTTTTTAAATTGGCAGCAATGACAAAGTTTTGTACTAGGGAAAAATCTGTCAACTTCAATTAACTTTCCGCCCTCTCTTTCCAGTTTGTAGCCTAGGAAATTAATCAGCATCCCAAAACCAGCATCTAATACAGATTTTGCTAACTTGGTACGAGCTAACCCTTTAATACAAAGGTTTTCCACTACAATGACTTGGTTCTCGTCAACTAACTTTCGAGAGAGTTTGTGAAGAAAGTCTTGTCTGGTATTCGCTATTTTTTCATGAACTTTAGCAACTTTTTTAACTTGCTTTTTGCGATTGTTAGACCCCTTCGTCTTCCGAGACAAGGCTTGTTGTCTTCTTCTTAATCGCTTGGCATATTTTCTAGTGGGTTTAATTGGGTCAACCTTGCTATAGGTTTCACCGTCAAATATCGTCACTAAACTTGTTAAGCCTAAGTCAATACCTGAGATTTTCCCAGTTTTATTCAGGATAAAATCATCAGTTTCAAACAAAATAGCGGCAAAATATTTATCTGTACTGGTCTTAGAGACGGTAACAGATTTTATTTTGCCGCTAATTGCTTTTGGAATTCTAGCTTTAACAACCCCCAGTTTGGGAAGCTTTACACCATTTCCTCGAATTGAACAACTTTCGGGATAACGAATGGATTGCTTTTTGTGTTTACTTTTGAATTTAGGAAACCTAGCTCTTTTTTGAAAAAAGTTTTTAAACGCAGCTTCTAAATTCTTTAGTGATTGTTGTAATACAGCAGCAGTCGCTTCTTGCAGAAACAGATAATCTGGTTGCTTTTTGAGTTGGGTCAAATCCTTTGACATCTCGTTATAATTCAACCCTTTCCCTGTTTCTCTGTACTGGGTATTGGTTTTCTCCAGGTAGTAATTCCAAACAAATCTACAGCAACCAAAGCTTTTCGCCAAGACCGTTTGCTGTTCTTTGTTTGGATATAACCTTACCTTGAGAACGTCTAACATTTCTGCTCACATATCAACCTGTCTGGTATTATAGCGTTTAGCGTTAGAGAGTGTCAACCATGTATCACAAAGGTTTTAGATCAGTCTATCGACTTAACGCTCATGTTGTGTTGGTCGTCAAATACCGAAGGAAAGCAATTAGTAGAGAAATCTTAACAAGGTTACATGAAATATTTATTGACACCCTTAAAAAGTGGGATTGTACATTACTGGAGTTTAACGGAGAATCTGATCATATTCACTTACTGATCGATTACAAACCCGATCAACCCCTATCAACATTGATTGGCAATCTTAAAACTGTTAGTAGCAGACTAATTCGCAAGGAATTTCCTGGTTTGGCATCTAAATATTTTTATAACAAACCTTATTTCTGGACGGGTTCTTACTTTGTTGCAAGTTGCGGTGGGGTCACGGTTGAACAGCTAAAAAAATATGTTAAGCAACAAACAACCCCAGAAAATTAAATCGTATTCGTTACCACTCATGTTTTTATTTTGTCGTGATTCATCTCTCCGCCAAGCTTGCGCTGTGGCGGGAGTCCTCTCACGACGTTAAGATAGATGGAATCCCCCTCGTTCTACGAGGGGGCGGATGTCAATTAGAAAAACGGGGGCCTAGGCCAACGGCTCCAGCATAAACCGCTTGGGGGCCGAGTTCATCTTCTATGCGTAATAAACGGTTATATTTAGCAATCCGTTCACTACGACACAGAGAACCTGTTTTAATTTGTCCCGCCCGGGTCGCAACGGCCAGGTCTGAAATAGTGGTGTCTTCGGTTTCCCCAGACCGATGACTAATCACCGAGGTATACCCATTACGGGTTGCTAAGTCAACGGCGGCTAAGGTTTCGGACAGAGAACCAATTTGGTTAAGTTTTACCAAAATAGAATTGGCGACTTTCTGCTCAATACCTGTTTTCAAACGAGTCGGGTTCGTAACAAATAAGTCATCTCCCACCAGTTGCACTTTACCGCCTATTTTCTCGGTGAGGGATTTCCAATTATCCCAGTCATCTTCCTGTAGACCATCTTCAATGGAAACAATCGGGTATTTGCCAATTAATTCACTCAGGTAGTCAATCAGTTGGGCCGGACTGTGGGGTTGACCATCATAGGTATAGGTTCCGTCTTTGTAGAATTCACTGGAGGCGACATCCAAGGCGAGGGCGACCTGTTCACCGGGTTTGTATCCGGCGATTTCAATGGCTTGGATGAGAATATCCAGAGCTTCTTGGTTGGAACCGAGGTTAGGAGCAAAACCCCCTTCATCTCCAACGCCGCCTAAAAGTCCTTTTTCTTTTAATACTCCGCTTAGAGAGACAAAAACTTCCGCCCCCCAACGCAGGGCTTCTTTAAAGGTGGGCGCACCGATGGGAACGATCATAAATTCTTGAATATCAACGTTATTGGCGGCGTGGGCACCTCCGTTGATCACGTTCATTAAGGGAACGGGGAGAACGTTGGCAATGGGGCCACCGAGGTAACGATAGAGGGGTAAACCGACGCTTTCGGCGGCGGCTTTAGCAACGGCTAGGGAAACACCCAGGATGGCATTGGCACCAATGTTGCTTTTGTTAGGCGTGCCATCAAGATCGAGCATGATTTGGTCGATGATGGTTTGTTCCAGGGCACTGACTCCGTTGAGGGCTGGGGCAATGATTTCAGTGACGTTTTTAACGGCTGTGAGAACGCCTTTACCCCCATAACGGCTTTTATCGCCATCCCGCAGTTCATGGGCTTCAAAGCTTCCGGTGGAGGCGCCGCTAGGAACTTGGGCGAGTCCATAGGCTCCGTTATCGAGGTAGACTTCGGCTTCTAGGGTGGGGCGTCCGCGAGAGTCAAGGATTTCACGGGCAATAATGGTGTTAATCGCGCTGTCTGACATATTAATCCTTTGTAATGACGGATGGCGTCTCGTTGTTGAAATTTTTGAGACTAGAGAAAAGTTACCAGGTTCTCAGTATATCGGGTTGCAACTGTTGGAACATTTTAAGGTTTGGGTTGGCTGTTGACTGCTGGGTGATCAAATCAGGTTATTGAGCTAATGGCCGAAATTCAGCGCATGAAGCGGGATGAAGCGATCGCAATTCTGACCACTTACCACGAACCGTTAAAGGGTTAGGAAAGTTTTCCGATAATCTTTGTAGGGGCGACGCGCGCGTCGCCCCTACCCATTTTCGCGGTGAGAGTAACGAGGAAAATCCTGTAAATCATCAATTTTTTCAATAGCAATATTTTCCCTCTTTGGGTTTAGGATTGTTTTGAGCTTTTCTTAATGTTCCTAATAAAGTCGATACAAACACACAACGTTTAGCTGGACTACTATTTCGCAGAGATAATGTTACCCGTCCTAACTGACCATTGGCACGACCTTTATGGTCAAATTGCATTCTCCAAATTTTGGTAGTTTGATTTTGATAAAGAGTTGTTTCTGTAGGGTCAATTTGAACGCCTTGATCTAGAATAATCCATTGGGGTTCTGTGGGGGTATCGTCTCGACGATGAATCGCCCATTGAACCGTATTATTTTGATCTCTAAAGCTAATTTGCCAGATTTCTTTGCTGCGTTTGGCTTCTTCACGGGTGGTTTGCATCGCCCAATAAATTCGATCAATGGAAGTGGTGAGGCGATAATGGTTGATGAATCCTAACCAACTAGGGGCTGCAATGGCACTCAAAATACCCATCATGGATACAATAATGAGGTTTTCTAGTAGGGTAAATCCGCTATTGGAGCAGGTTAAGGAGCGATCGCCGGTTTTTTTGGGATTAATCATTGCAGCACACCTGATTTCAACTAAATAGTTATGTTTTTTGAACGAACTTAACTATTAGTTTCGGAGAAATCAGGGGTTTTGAATAGGTGAAAATTACGGATTTTTTGAGGAATAATTTTAGCAGTTGAAAGGTTAGTCAATTAGTGAGATTACGGAGTTAAGGAATGCGATCGCTGATCAAAAAACTTTAAGATGGAACTCGACAACCTGTTTTATTAGTAGAACTGTTATAGTCTCCTGCTCCTATCCTCGTTCCTCCGAGTAGACTTTCCACAATAACACAGCGTTTACCTTTCTCATCTGGGAGAGAGACTGTTGCTGTGAAGGGAAGTGTTTGACCAGATTTAATACTTCCTCGATAATCAAAAATAATCTCTGAATCTGTAGCAACTGTTGTATCTCCTGCACCTGTAACAAGTTTAATTGTTCCTGCTTTAATTTCACCAGAAACATTGAGCTTCTGTACATTACCCTCATAACTAACGGTTGGTGGATCAACTGTTTTATCAAATGTTAGAGTAACATCACCTTTTTTGCGTTTAGCTTCAGCTTGAGCCGTTTTAATCGCTTGAAATACCTGATTATTAACAGTTTTAAGCCGTTGTCCAGTTGTGAATGCTTCCCAACTAGGGGCTGCGATCGCACTCAAAACACCAATTATTAAAACCACAACTAATAATTCAATCAGACTAAATCCCTGATCAGATTTAACGGGATTTTTTTTTAACCCCTTTATTAACAGCTTATTGAATATTTGTTGATTTTTCATAATTAATCCTTTTTGATTATTTAATAATTTTTGAGTTATTTCTAATTTGCACCAAGACCACTTAATCCTCGCAATTGAACAGATGATTTGGGACAATAGGGTGAGTCAGGATTAGTGGTACAATCTGCCTTGGCATCATTACGTCTGAGTGCATTTCCTTGAATCGTTAATTTAGCTAAGTCATTTGTTGAGCTAGGATCTAGTTCAAATTTTTCAATGTAGTTAACTAACACCTGATTTGCCGGGAAATTAGCTTTATTAGTCACATTTGCCAAGGGTTTAGATAGACTAAAACTCTTATTATAATCTGTAATATTTTCTTCGGCGTATTCCTGAAGTTCAGTTGTAAGTTCAGCCTTTTTGTAGTAAGTTCCATCAGATTTCTTTAACCCATCAGAAATTTCATACCGAACTATTCGACTAGGACAAGTTGTTCCTGAAGGTTGACACCAAATTGATGTTTTATCTGTTTCTGGAAGTAAGTGATAACTCACTAATGATAAAACGTAAGTATCATTACAGGTAGTTGCTGTACAATCTTTAGGCTGTGTAGTTGTATCTACAGGAACAGAATTTTCTATTATTTTTCGTTTCCAAAACACCAGAATAGGGGTTCCTGTAGTCGGTAAAAAGTTGTTGCTTTTAAGGCTATCAATCTGCATATTTAATGTTGGATCAGTTGATGTTGTGTTCGTGTAAATATAGAGAGCTTGACTGGTATCCTCTGCAATATAATCTAATGCAGATTGGATTTCTTCTTCGGTGTTTGCTTTGGCACTTTCTCGTTGATCATCGTTTAATAGACCAATGACCATTCCCATTAATGGCGTGATTACAATAAAAGCAATAACTGTACCCACTAGGAGTTCAATCATTGTCATGCCTTTGACTTGATAGTTTTGATCAAATTTTGCCGGACTTGACCTGATTCGATGTTTAAGTAATACATTTAGAATGTTAATCATAGTCTCGGCTCCTTATGGTTGAAAATATTTTAGAATTAATTGAATAGTCAACTAACATTAGGGAATTCGCTCTTTTAAATTTTGGAAGTTGGCATCTGATGAGGAAACATCAGTCATCATCACCACTAAAGGTTGTGTGCGATCGCCAACGGCATTTGTGACTAAGCTATTTGATTTTAGAGGATTATCAGCAGTTGGTGTTTTAAGGGTAATACCTGCGCCAAAAGAGTTAGCCCGATAAACTCGAACTGCTAGTTGATAGCTCTTAGTTGTTGCAATAGTTGAAGCAGCCGTCGGGTCGTAGATAATTCCTTGAACTACCATATCTGTAATGCTAGGAGTAGAACTATCACAGCCTCCACCATCAACATCCATGCAATATAAGTCAGATGGAGTTGTACAAGGTATCAGGATTTGGTCAGCAGTTGCTGATGTTGGCGCATCACACTTTAAACTTGCATTTGCTGGAGGGCTGGTAGTAAGCCAGGATGATTTATCCGTCTTAAAAGGAAGAGCCGGATTATCAATTTCAATTTCACCACTTTTAATTTTATCAATGTAGCTTTTTGCCGCTTGAGTTGCCAGTTCTACTCGTTTAGCTTGTACACGAGTTCCCACAGAGAAGGCAATCACAGGGCCAATAGCTAACAACATGACCGATACAACAACAACCGCCATTAGTCCCTCAAGGAGGGTATATCCTGCTTGAGAAGGTAAGTGTTGATTGAGTGGGTGTTGCTTTAAAAACATGACTTTTTCCTCCTATAAAACTTGACCACCATATTTAGCATCGCAGACTTGACTCGGTATTGCTTTAGTTGTGGAGATCGTTCCAGAGGTAGCGGTTGGTAACGGTGCGACTTTAGAACACAACAACGCTGTAACCCACTCATCATCCCGACTGACTTCTCGGAAATATTCATCCGGTTCAAGCGTGTCATCCGTTAAAGAGAATTTCTGGGCAAATAAATCCGGTGGTTGAGATAACAGACCCACATCAAAACCCCATTCCCGTTTCGGGGGTAAGAAGTAGCCAATCTTACCACTCGCTGCAAAATTTCTGTATTTGCTGGCATAGTCACCTGAATTCCCAAACATTCCGGGTGGACGTTTAGCGTAGGGATAGGTTGCGTTATTATCCACGACGCTGTAGTAGGGAGCGGAAGCGTAGGAACTACGATTGGTCTGAATAAAAGCACCCGCGATAGTCGCCGTTTGCTCTTCTGAAAATTGCCAGTTTTCCAAGAAGCGCGGTAAGTTTTGTAAACCGCCATTGTTGTCTACAGGGCGTGCTGGGATATCTCCCGTCGCCATCACTAAGTTAAACTCCGTCGTTGCAGCCTGAATCACCCACCGACTACTTGCTTTAACCTCATCACCTACAGGGAATATCTTTGCTGCAGTTGTCTCTGTAGCTGTAGATATAGTTGTCGAGTTAGTAGCATGGATTTGCAAGATCGGCACTAAGAGGGGTTGTGTATTCTCTAAGCCCGCGAAGGTAGAGACGGAAGTGTTAGGTGCGGTTGGATTATAATACCAGAGGGGATTAGCACCGTTGGTATTTCGGTTAGCTCCATTACGAGTTTGGAACCAAAGAGTGTTGTTTTGATTGTTTCTAATATTAGCAAAAACGTTAGTAATGTCTCCAGCAGCAGTAACTCCCAAAGGTGTTGGTAGATTACTATTCAAAATCAGTTGATTGCTGGGATTCCGTTGAAAGGCAACACGGCGAGGAAAACGTTGATACTGTACAGCAGGTGGAGTTGCGGTTGTGCCTGATAACAGAGAAGCTACGGGTACAACAGTATTGTCAAGATTTCGGGTTGGGATCACGCTACCACCGAAAGCAATAACAGACCAATCACCAGTCCCACAAGCAGACACAGGAAGTTTCAAACAAATTTCGGTCAGAAACTCCTTCGGATCATTAGTATTAGGCTTGGGTGCACCAGTCGTAGAATTCTTCTCAGTATCAAGTCGTCGCTGAACCGGAGTAACAAAGTTATTGAAGTAGGAACTATTCAGAATTGTTCCTGTAGTTGAACGGTAATTCTCATCGGTAGGGGTAGCTTCAGTAGCAGCGATTGTTCCATCACTATCAATATCAAATCGTCCTGTACCTCCACTACTTAAACCATTAATGGCATAGTCATTATTCAAAAAGCCATTTAACTGACGTGCCATTTTAGCAGTAATGGCAATATCTGTTTCCAGGACTGCCGTATCAGTTTTGTCTCCATCACCATTCAAGTCAATGCCATATTTTGTTTCATCAAATGCTGCTGGTAGAAATAGAGTTTCTGCGACTTTTGTTGCTATGAATTTGAAGTCAGCATCTGTTTCCAGGATTGCCGTATCAGTTTTGTCCCCATCACCATTGAAGTCAAAATTATATTTTGTTTCATCATACTTCATCACAAAGTTAACTTCTGTTTCCTTGACTGCCGTATCAGTTTTGTGTCCATCACCATTCAAGTCGAAGCCATATTTTGTTTCATCTCCTGCGGGATCTAATGCACTAATAGTGCCATTTCCATTCAAATCATGACCAATTCTGCCCATGAATAAAACATCTGTTTCCTTGAGTTCCGTATCGGTTTTGTCTTCATCTTTATTTAAATCAAGGTTATAGGTTGCTTCATCAACTGTCGGATCGGTGTCGTCAATTTTGCCATTGCGGTTGAAATCATAACCAGCAGTAGCACTAATGATGCCATCCCCGTTTAAGTCATAACCAGCAGTAGCACTAATGATGCCATCCCCGTTTAAGTCATAACCTTTGATAATGGGGCTACCCGCATTATTTCTGAGGTCAAAATCCCCTTCATCTCGATAGCCAAACCGGAAGTTATCAGACAGCAGGGTAATAGCATCGGCTAGGACGTTAGCGGGACGCCAATCGTCTCCGGTATCACACTTGAACGACCCAGCTTGAATTCTTGGATCATTAGCATGACAAGCAAAGTTAGGATTGAGGGCACTGGCTGGACGGCCATAGTAATCGGCAAAAGTCCAACTAAAAGTCCCTGTAAATTCCTGTTGGGTATGTTTATTAAAATTCCCTTGAACATAAACAGGCAGGTTAGAGACTAAAGTAAGTCCTTTGTCTTGAACTACCTCTTGCACTGTAGGAGATGCAGGCAACGGACGCTTTAAGACAGCACCATTAGCCAGAAGAATCCCATTCGGGCGACGAGTCGGATCTAATTTTAAGTCCGCCGCACTTTCTTCAAGATCAGCCGGGGTATCGAGGGTGTCGGGTTGTTTACTCAAATCAGGTAGTGCATCATCCCGACTTGCGTAGATAATCCCACTAAAAGGCAACAGGTATTCTTTATCCCCACTGGTTTTTGGCCCTGTAGTTACACCTTGGGTAATCTCTTGATTTCGCAAAGCTCCTAGATCAATTCGAGTCAGGCGAACTTCCTGGGGCATCCGTTCTTCTAGGGGAAGAGTAGCGCGGGCGTTTAACTGCGCTTTCTGGGTAGGAGGGCTGCTGAGGGTAAAGGTTTCGTCAACAGTTGTGCTGGTATCATCCGGTTCATTGGCTTTGACTTCTCTGGCATTTAAAAGCGTGACTTCCCGAATCGCTCTATGAGGAATTACCGTGTCAGATGGGGTAATGCTGCCGCTGAGAATATCCAAAGAACAAAGGGTGCTATCAATAGCGGCTTGATTCGCTAAGGTCAGATCATCTCCGTCTACCAGGGTTTGTAAAGCATCTCTCAAAGCTGGATTGGCAAATCGACCATCCGGGAAAACATAGTTAGCTTGGGTTCCCAGTTCAGCAGCCCCACCAGAGACGGTATAGAGTCCTGTTGTAGAACTGTAAGAGGCAGAAGTCGGTCGGGCTGTTGTCGGTTTGGGGTAGGCTACACCGTTATTAGATTTACCATTGGTAGTATCTTTTCCGAATCCCCCGTCAACGTCAATGCTATTTTTAGCTGTGATTCGATTTGTTGGATCATAGTAACTACTAACACAAGCAATCGGTTGTTGATCGGTATCGGTGGGAGGATCAAAGGCATCTGAGGAATAGTGATAAACCACTGATGCCCGCATTCGTAGATCCCCTTTAGCATATTGGGGAGTATTGGGATCAATCGTTGGAGTTTTAGCCGCAGGTAAAGTGGTCGGTAAAGCAACCCAACTGTCAGATCCACTATTGTCATAAACTTTAACTCCAGTTACACCCGTCACCGGAGACATGGGCATGGTATCGGGCCAGACAATGGGAAAAGTTTCCGTTGCTGATGTGGCAGGATCATCATAGGTATCAACAGTTGAAGCCCATCGGGGTCGTGGTAAAAATGAGTTTCTCGGTTCATACACTCCTGCACCCGTGATCACTCGTAACCCGCCAATAGAATCTAGTGGAGCTTTGGGTTTTTGGGCTGCGGCTTTTTCCCAATAACCGTCTCGTTTGGTATCTCCTAAGTTGGGTAAAGCTTTAACTTGGGTGCTGCGAGTTCGAGCCACCGTATTCGGGTCAGTCCATTTTTCCGTACCAACAGGGAGGTTTCCTGCCGTTTTCCAAGGGGGATTGATAGTTGAATCGTACTTAAGGGCAGGTAAGTTATTCCCCGCGATGACGCGATCGCCCAAATAGTTTTCTTTTCCATTTGTCTTCTGAGTCTCCGGTTCGGTTTGCTGGAGTTGACCAGAAAGAAACGTCACACCAGAGGTACTTCCTGTTCCGGCTGCGTTAGTCGGCAACATCCAAGTATCTGTGGCGGGTCTTAAACCTTCTGTTCCTAATCCTGTTACCACTGCACCTTTAGCCGGAATCGTTTTATTATCTGCTTGTGTCACTTTCCGAATACGAGCTTTGAAATAAGCCCTTAGTTCTTCTTCGCGGACTGTATCAGGTTTTAGTGTTGAATCTTCTGTTAGACGCTTTTGAACAATGGCTTCAATTGAAGGAGGCATATTAGTTGCCAAAATTTCTTTATCTCCTGTAGTTGCCCTCAAATCATCAATCAAAGCACTGAGGCGAGCTTTATAAGCAGCATCATCATACATTGCACCGTAGACAGCAGTGTTGATCGATTGATTAGCCGTTGTAATTTTTTGAGTCGCGGTTGGGTTAGTTCCGGCTCCTTGGTACAAATGCACCTGTACAGATTTTGAATTGACTTGATCCGTCATGCCGTTTATAACGTTACCTGCCACAATCACCTTGCCATTTTCTTCTCTATAAAAACAAGAGTTAATTCCACTAACTTGATATAATTTAAAGTCGTCGTTAACAAACGGAGAAGCGATTAAATTGCTGTTGGTAAAAATCCGCCCGTTTAAGTTAAATCCAGACCCAGGAGTAATAATTAAATCATCTTCATAAACAACGGCATTATTAGTTAGGGGAACCCGTGAAACATCAACTTGATATTCTAAAGCTGAAAAGCTAGGAGTCCCTTGAAATTGAAGATATTTATTCGCGGGAAAAACCAGTTCATTTTGACTATTTTTAATCAGGTTAGAACCGTTAATATCTGCTTCAGTAATTGGTACAGTTGTTGTATAAACAAAAAAAGCTTTTTTTAGGTTCCCATCTGTTCTTGACCAGCCGGAATCATCTACTAAAGTGCTTGTTCCTCCAGAGGAAAGAATTGCTTGACATTCCAGGCTCACATCAGAACTTAGAGTCATGGGCGGGGTTCGGGCATCTAAAGGGTTTCTAGTTCTATCGGTTCCAGGTTTGCGAAAGAAGATCCCATAGTAGGTAAAACTATCAAATTTTCCATCATTATTTGTATCTACTGGAAATCGCCAAGCGGTTTGAATAGCGTCTTGATCTTCTAGTGGTTTGAAATTCGTGCCATTCTTGACAGTTATTCCAGCGACCCCATCAACGTCATACTGAATTTGCAAGCGTTGCTCATCACCTAAATTATAAAAATCATCATTTAAAGCCCGATTTAACTCATTATCAGATGGTGTTTCTCTAGGTAAGGATTTATCGTTTCCTGATAACAAATATTTGATTTTCTCTCTAGCCCGATCCAATGCTGGGGTTGCTGCTTGTAGAACTTGTTCATCTACCCGCCGATATTGAGCCATTTTAGCCCGATCCATTGACCGGAACATAATGGTTATAGTTAATAACACCACTACCAACAACACCATTGTCACCGTTGGCAACACAAACCCTGCCCGACCATAACGGTCATGACGGTTGATCCTAATCCAACCTCGCAGAAGCGATCGCATAGCCCCTCGTGTCATTCGTTTGACAGCGATCCGGATCGCACTGAACACAGAGAGAATCGGATTATGGAATTTGTTGTTGTGACGCTTTGACATAGATGCCTACCTAACCTTTTGTTGGAATGGTTGTGCTGGCTAATAAAGGATTCTTAAAAGTTCACAGTTACCTGTGGGAGTTGAGACAATATGCCTCAAACTCAAATTTAAGTCGATTTATAAACAGATTAAAATTTATTAAGACGAGAAAAACTCCCTATCTTTAGTTGTAGCATTCCTCCCCCTAAAATCACCTTGGTAAAAATACGGGTTTTTTAGAGTTCAGTTTGGTTGAAATCTTACCGATTGCCACGTTCTCCAGATGCTCACCCTTTTATAAAATAACGCTTTTAGCTTGATTGGGACTGTAAATTATCACTGATTTGTTGTGTTTGTTATCACACTCCCCATCATCAAAGACCCCTGGAGGGACTCTCCTCTATTTTTTAGAATACCCAAAGAATTAGGAAAAGCGATCGCAGAAGCCAAAAATTAAGACATTGCAAAAATAACCCCCCAGTTGTTGCGGGGGGGGTAAGGAAATCATTGCTATTTTGCCTGAGTTAAAATTTATTCAAATCAATTCCGGCTTTCTTGGCCATTGCTTGTAACCCTTTGAGTTCAATGGTTTTAATTGCTTTTGTAGATAGTTTCAATCTAACCCAGCGTTTGCCTTGGGGCCACCAAATCCGCTTCCATTGTAAATTCGCTTCTTGTAACTTGTGGGTACGACGGTGGGAGTGAGACACAGCCATTCCGTTATTGGCTCTCTTTCCCGTTAACTGACAAATCCGAGACATAATTAACTCCAGTTTAGTATTTTCTCAAAAGTCCAAACCTTTATTATACAGAGTTTTCGTCCCTATCAACTCGTCGGCTGAAAAGTCCTTTGATTTTACCTTGAGTTTTAGATCCCCCCTAACCCCCCTTGGGAAGGGGGGAACCGGATTCTACAGTCCCTACAAGGACAATCTATCATCTTAAAGTTTCCCTTTTTAAGGGGGATTTGGGCACAATTTTTAACCTCAAAGTCCCCCTTTTTAAGGGGGATTTAGGGGGATCTATCCAAAAGGGATTTAGGGGCAATTTTTCGTCTCAAAGTCCCCCTTTTTAAGGGGGATTTAGGGGGATCTATCCAAAAGGGATTTAGGGGCAATTTTTCGTCTCAAAGTCCCCCTTTTTAAGGGATTTAGGGGGATCTATCCGAAGATATAATCAGGGTTTTTACTGTTATCTTAATTAGACGTTAACCGCGTCAACACTTGGTTAGAACGTTCTACAAAGTCCTTCATCCCCTCCCCATCAAAGCCTTTTTGAGCAATTAACGCTAAGTCATAGACATGATGACAAATCATTTTAGCTAATTCCGCCGAAGGAGACTCGCCACCCTCTTGAATAATTGCTCCTTGACTCAAATTAACTAAATTTTGAATCAACGGATGGGCGGTATTAATTAACAGAATATGTTCTTCGGGAAATTCCGCTTTTTGTTGTTGAATTAAGGCGGTCATATCCTGTAACCGTCGCATAAATTCCGGTAATAACACCATTGCGGGGGGTGTATTTTCCGATTTTAAAGATTCAGTCCGAATCGTTAATTTCGGTTTATTTAAGGCTGCGGTAAATAAATCTTTAATTTCTTCGCTGCGGGTTTTATTGGTTTTGGGGTCAACAATTTCGCTGTTGTTATCCTTATCAATTAAATTGTCATCCAGTTCCGCATCCACCCGTGAGAATTTAACATCCGTATGTTCCCGTTCTAAGAAACTAATAAAATGACTATCAATAAAGGAATCTAAGAACAGAACTTCTAACCCTTGGCTAGTGTGTAACTGGATATAGGTGGCTTGAGTGGTTTCATCAGTACAATAAAACACCCGGTTTTCATGGCGTTGTTTATTACGTTCAAGATACTCGCTTAAGGTGGTGTAATAACGTCCTTTTTCATCGGTATTTTCAGGGGTTTGGGAGGCGACATCCTGCCAAACATCTCCGGCTTCCGTTTGTACCTGTACTTCAACAGCTTTTTCTTCGGTGTTGGGAGTTTCTGGAGTGTAGGTTGTCCGGTAAATCAGAATATCCTCAACTTGTTTTTTAAACTTATCATCGTTGAGGGAACCAAACTTAACAAAAGTCCCGATATCTTGCCAACAGCGAATATATTCTTTGCGGTTATCCCGATACAATTCTTTGAGACGGTCTGCAACTTTTTTCGCTACATAGTCAGCAATTTTGCGGACAGTGCGGTTCGTTTGTAGGGCACTACGGGAAATATTAAGGGGAATATCGGTACTATCAATTACCCCCCGTAAAGGCATTAAGAATTTGGGGATAATATCTTCACAGTGGTCACTAACAAAGACTTGATTACAGAAGAGTTTAATATTGCCTTGGGTAACATCAACATCCGGTTTGAGTTTAGGAAAATAAAGAATCCCATTGACAATAAAAGGATAGTCCGTATTCAGATGTACCCACAGTAAGGGTTCTTCTTGGAAGGGATAAAGATAGCGATAAAGTTCTAAATAATCTTCTTGGGTTAAATTATTAGGAGATTCCCGCCAAGGTGCTTTTTGACGGTTAATGGTTTCGCCCTCCAATTTAATGGGGACGGGCATAAAATCACAATAGGTTTTAATTAATTGACGAATGCGGGATGTTTCTAAATATTCGGTTTCTTCATCCATCAACGTTAGGGTGATGGTGGTTCCCCGTTGAATGCGGCCAGAGTCTTCGAGTTGAAACACCGGAGAACCATCGCACCTCCAGTGCACCGCTTGGGCTCCGTCTTGGTAGGAGAGGGTATCAATTTCGACTTGACGGGCGACCATGAAGGAAGAGTAGAACCCTAAGCCAAAATGACCGATGATAGATTGGTCGGAATTGGCTTTATATTTTTCGACAAATTCTTCGGCGCTGGAAAAGGCGACTTGGTTAATATATTTTTTCACCTCGTCGGCGGTCATCCCGATGCCATTATCGGTCACGGAGAGGGTTTTATTATCTTTATCGACGGTAATGGTGATTTCAGGTTCGCCAATATCCCCGGAGTATTCCCCAGACCGGGACACCATTTTCAGTTTAGCGATGGCGTCAACGGCGTTAGAAACGAGTTCCCGCAGGAAGACTTCATGGTCGGTGTAGAGGGATTTTTTGATAATCGGGAAGATGTTCTCGGTATGGATGGTAATCGTTCCCTGTTCAAGTACGGTCATAGTGATGTGAGGTTATCTATAAAATTAGGGTTGTATTTTTAGATTGTGTGCGATCGCGGTTCCTTTACTAGGGATGGATGACCCCCCAAAGGTTGATTCGGATTTCCGTATATCTGACCCATTTAAGATGTAAAAGTACACTGTTAGATTGTCTCAATTGTGTCTAAGTTAACCGCAGACAAGCGACTTAAGATATAGTGCTGTTGATCAGCATCAAATAATTCATAGAACTTGGTTGATGTAGTTTGTCGAATTTCTTGACTAATCACTGTTCTTCCTGCCTCTTCCATGCTTAATTTTTTAGCTACTATGCTATAATCCAGTAGCATTTTATCATCAAATTCCACATCAATAAAATCACAAAGTTTTTCAAGTACAACGATTGTGTCATTGACTAAGTTTTCATATTTAACACAAATATGATTCTGCTTGGATAAATAAATTTGACTAATTTCTACAGCTTCTACCCAACGCTGGATACACTGATCGATATTTAACCCTCCTCCCCACCATTTAGGATATTTATGGGATACTTCATATAATGAAGCAACGACATCTGAGCCATTTCTGATTAAATGAATAATTTTTGCGTTGGGTAAGACTTTTTCGATATATTCTATGTTATATATATGTTCTGGGGTTTTTTCTATCCAGACTATTGCTCCTTGTTCCCAGGCTAGATTATTTAAAATTTTGATAAACTTACGAGTGTATAATATCCTTAAAGGGATTTTAGGAAGAAGTTGGACAACTTCAGGAAGGTTCATATCTTCTCTAAAAAATTTGTAGAGCCAGGGTTTTAACTCACGAGCGATTAAACCCAATTTTTGCCTACGAGATGTTTTTGCAGGCATGAGAAATTGAAAAAATTTTGTTTCAGGGAAAGAAGCAATTTTAGGGTTTGCTGCTAATAAGCTTTGTAAAAGAGTTGTACCTGAACGTGGACACCCTACAAGAAAAACAGGACGTATGGATGAGCTTTTCATAACTTGATTCTCCTTGGGTTATCAGAAAAATGGGTTTAAAACCCCTAACTTCTAGTTAGGCTTTTTATTAGGTTGTCCGTTAGCGTCTGATTGTGATATCATGCCATAAGGTGAACAAAAAAAACAATGAAATCAAGATATCGTTACAGAATTTACCCAACCACCCAACAAAAGACACTAACGATTTCTTTCATAAACTGTCAACTAAGATTATTCGTGAGAATCAAACAATAGTTTTGGAAGATTTGAATGTTTCAGGAATGATCAAAAATTGCAAATTGTCCCGTACCCCCCAAACCTGCCGTACACGGGAGGCTTGGGGGGAGTGATTTAGGCTGGCAGTATTTTAGAACTATGTTGGAGGCTAAATCGGTAATGTACGGGCGTGATCCTGATATACATTAGAGGTTAGTTAATATGGGATCAATTTCTGTGGTTATTCCAGTATATAATGGAGAAAAAACAATTCGACAAACGATTGAATCTGTATGCAATCAAACTTTTTCTGATTTTGAATTAATTGTTATTAATGATGGTTCAACGGATTCAACATTAGAGATAGTTCACAAGATTGCTGACCCACGTTTAAAGGTTTTTTCTTATGCTAATGCCAATCAAGCTGCGAGTCGTAATCGAGGAATTGAAAAAGCAACAGGTGAATATATTGCTTTTTTAGATGCTGACGATTTATGGACACCTGATAAACTTGAAAGTCAAATCAATATGCTAAAAAATAATTCAACGGCTGCTGTTGCCTATAGTTGGACAAATTGTATTGATGAATTGAATCAATTTTTACACCCAGGAACTCGTGCAAATTTTTCAGGAAATGTTTATCAAAATTTACTCTTAGCTGATTTTATTTCTAATGGTTCTAATGCTTTAATCCGAAAACAAGCATTAGAAGACGTGGGCGTTTTTAATGTGGAACTTCCTCCCGCAGAAGATTGGGATTTATGGCTAAGATTAGCCCACCGTTATCCCTTTGTTGTTGTTCCTCAACCTCAAGTTTTCTATCGTCAATCTCATCAATCTAGTTCTTCTAACTTAGTCAAACAAGAAACAGCAATGTTAAAGGTACTTGAACAAGCTTTTAATCAAGTACCAGAGGATTTTAAACCTCTAAAATCTATTAGTCTTGCTAATACTTATAAATATCTAACTTTCAAAAGTTTACAAGCTCAACCATCCCGCAAAACAGCTTTAAAAACTCTGCAATTCTTGAGAAATGCTATAGAATATGATTCTAGTTTACTGAGAAGTAAAGTAATGCTAAAAATAGTATTAAAAATAGCAATTATGAGCTTATTTTCACCTAAAAATGCTGAAAAATTATTAAGCTATGTTCAAACTGTTCTGAACACAAATACCTTACTCGGTTATATCAAACTGAATCCCTGAAAAACGCAGTTCTAAAACTTGATGAATAATATCTTGGGGTAATTGTTCTTGTTTTAAATAATTAAATATCCGATGATAAATATAATCTTTAGGCAGAAAATCAAGAATTAATAGTCTGATAATTCTGTTCATATAAGCTAAGACATAATGCCAAATTTTAATGTTTTTTTTATGCCTAAATTTTGAGTGCATTCTCAGGACAACCCAAATATTATAACCAGTTTTTATCTGGGTTAAACCTTGAAAAATCTGCCAACGTTTCAACCAATCTTTCTGTAAATACCACTGCATCCAATAGGGCATATATCGAATTAAATCTGACAAGTTAAAATCATTAAAAGCTTGTAATTTAGAAGTTACAACAATTCTAAATCCTGCTTTACTTGCTCGTAACATATATTCGTGATCACACCCATTTTGAGGCAACCATGCTGCATCAGGAAAACCAATCGCATTGACGACTTTTTTAGGAATAATGGCAATATTGCCAAAAATGAAGTCTACTAAAATATCTTCTTGTTGATTAAAAATATGAATATCTCGAATCGGAAAATTATTCAAATGACCACTATATACCAACCAATTAGGATGATTTTTATTTCTGACTAATCCACCAATAATTGTTTTTTGATTTGAATAAATATCACAGGATATAATTAAATTTTTAATAAAGTTATCTGTCAACAATAAATCATCATTTAGCCAAACAATATAATCAGCATTGAATTGATTAATACTGTACTGCATTCCTAATGTGATCGCTCCTCCCCACCACAAAGAACCATCCCCTATTAGTAACTGTACCTGTGTAAATTCATGGCGAATCATTTCTAAAGTGCCATCTGTTGAACCATCATCAACCACTATAATTGTTATTTTAGCTAAATCTATGCCCAAAGTTTGTTGGTGTAGTTGAGCTAGGATATTTTGGGTTAATGATTTTCGATTATGAACAGGAATTATGATAGAAATACTGACCATCGGTAGATAATGATAATTAAGGGTATAAAGTTAGCCTCATCCAATAAAAAAAACTTCTAATTCGACTTAAATAAATCTCCATTTCACACTCAGCAATTAAATTACTTTTAAGCTGACCTTGATATTTTAAATAATGTCGAATTGCATTGTAACTATTTCCGAATAAAGTTCGCACCAAAATAATAGGCTTTTCATAGAAGTTAGCTCCGATCATTCGTAAGGGACAAAAAGATAAACATGACCCCTGAATCAAAGATAACAAATAATCCCGTTTGAGTCGCCAAGCCGGAATCTGATGGTAAGTGTGCATGGATGGATTATACCAAATTTCCCAACCCGCTTTATATAAATACATCAACGGTTCCCAATCATCCCCTTGCACCATTTTTCCCCCTGGCAACTTCCCACTCATTTGAGGTTGCTGGGGTACAACTTCACTCCACACCTGCTTTCTAACCACCATTGCTGCTCCTGGAGGTAAGCTTAACACCTGTGGTTGATAACGGTTCGGTTCTGGCCCCCGTTCTCGAATAGCTAAAAATCCCTCAATTGCCTTAAAATTTTCTGGGGGTGGAACTTCATAAACCCCATGAATTTGTCCGCCATAAGCACCCGCTTGGGGATAAACCTGTGCAAACTGATATGCTTGGGCTACCCAATTTTCATCCGGCCAGTTATCATCATCCAGAAACCCAATTAACTCCCCCTGAGCTTCCTCTAGTCCCCGTTGTCTTGCAAAGGCGGCACCTTGCTGGGTTTCAAGCACATACAGTAACGGAAACTCTTCCTGCCAAGAAGCTATCATATCCTGAATAACATTAGCTGTTTGATCACTGCTATTATTATCAACAACAATAATTTCCCAAGTGATATTTTCTGTTCCCTTTTGCGATCGCAATTTTTCTAAAACATCGGGAACACGACTAGCACCATTATAGGTGGGAATAACAACGGTAAAATCGATCATAGTTCGTAAGTCTTCTTTAGAATGAGTTGATCCTATTTTATTACTAGAAAAATTAATAATTTTCGGTTAATCTCGCTGTTTCCACTGCCATAAATAAAAAGGACTGATCACACTACTTCTTAAAAACTCCATTTCACAAGCTGCGACCACATCGGTTTTTAAGGCTTTTCGATGTTTTAAATAGTAAGCGATCGCTTTTCTAATATCATTCACTAACCCCAATGGACATAATAAGGGTCGTTGCCAAGGTTTTAACCGTAACATCCGAATATAATGTCGTGCTAACCCCGTATTACGACTTATATTAATCAAATAATTTCGTTCTAAACGATAAGCCGGAATTTGATGATAGGTTTTTAACATTGGACTATACCAAATTTCCCATCCTTTTTTTTGAATATATAGTATCGCTTCAATATCTTCACTCGCTAACCGATTATCTCCCAAAGGACCCGTTAAAAATGTTTCTTCGGGAACACTTTCACACCAAGCTTGTTTACGAACAACTAATGCCAATCCCGGCGGTAATACTTTCTTTTTAGGATCATAAAAATAAGGTTTATCTCCGCGTTGAGTTATCCCCAAAAAGCCTGCTATTCGCTCAAAATTTTTGGGAGGTTCGATTTCATAACTCCCATCAACGTGACTAGCATAAACTCCTGCTTGTGGATATTCTTGAGCAAATTGATAAGCTTTTTCTACCCAATCTAATGCCGGTAAATTATCATCATCTAAAAAAGCAATTAGAGGAGCTTGAGATTCTTTTATTGCTCGTTTTCGGGCAAAAGCAACTCCCTTTTTTGTTTCTAAACAATATTTTAAAGGAACAGTTATCTGCCTTTCTTTTTGATAATTTTTAATCAATTCTGCTGTATTATCAGTGCTATTATTATCAATAATTAGAATTTCCCAGTTTATCTGTTCTGTTCCAGTTTGCGATCGCAATTTCTCTAAAACCGCAGGTAAGCGGGCCGCTCCATTATAGGTGGGAATAGCAACAGTGATATCAACCATAGAATTGATCTGGATTAAGGCTGTTATTTTTTTAGTATAACCTATATTTTCGGCTGAGTTTGTTCCTCACCCATCACGTCACCCACCAACGCAATCCAATTTTCACAACTACTCTATTAAGCTAGGGTAGCAATTAGACGTAATTAAAACAAATTTATTTTCTGTATTATCCCAACGAATTGTATTCACTTGTTTGAGTCCTGGTTGCACTTCAACTTTAAACTCAATCTTAAATTCCTCTAGGGTTTCAGAAGAACATAAAAATCCGATGATTTCTTCCTCTAACAAATTAAAGCGAAAAAAAATAGGAATAGATAATGTATTTTGAAACCGCAGATCTTTATATCCATAAACCACTGTTGCATCTGAACCTAAAGGTGCAAATCGGCTTTCTTCGGTATAAATATCTTGGGAATGGGGGTGTCTTTCTAAGGGGATCAAACCTGCTTTTAAGATTAAATAATAAATCAATCCAGAAAGTTGACACAAACCACCACCAATATTAGATTGAAGTTCATTATTAACAATTGCTCGTCCCTCTCGATAGCCATTTTTAGTATGAGGTTCTCCGACTAAATACCAAAAAGAAAATATTTCTCCTGGTTGAATTAAACGATTTTCAATTTGAGCGATCGCTGTAGCTAAATTATGTTTTTTATTTTCAAAATGGCTCGTTTTTTTTACGGCTTGACTAATTTTAATTTGTTCTTTAAAATCTTGTTGTTCTTCAAGGGTCAGAATTTGTCGTTGAACAAACTTACTTTTTTGTCCTGATAACTGATCTATGATTTCTCTTTGTATAGATTTTAAATTTCGTCTAAAATCCGAAGAAAATAATATTTTTAAATTAAAATTCGATGAAACTAATCGCGAGGTTCTTTTCATATTCTTATTGACTTGATCATTTTAATTCATCAAGAGTTTTTATAGGCTATTTAACAGCTTTTTCTTGATGGCTTAATAGGGTAGTATGAGGTGATAATGGCTTTCCCTATCCTAATTTATTCAGGTATAATTAATGGTTTTTAGCACAACTGAGGGCAGTTTGTAGAAGTTTATAAATTAATAAAGCTCATACTTTAATAACGTGCAGGGTAAGGAACCATTATAAACCGCAATTCTCCGAGAAGTTCTTAAACCGACTTGTTTTCCTAATGTTTTGTTTCCGGTCAAAATATAAGCTGTCCAACCTTTAAACCGTTGTTTAAACGTATCCCCTAACTGTTTATATAAACCAGCTAATTCCTCCACCTCTCCCAAACGTTCTCCGTAGGGAGGGTTACAAATAATCACACCCTGATCCGCAGGAGGTTCTATTTGAGATAATTCCAGTTGTTGTAAGCGAATTTGGTCTGCAACCCCACAACGTTGAGCATTCTCAAAAGCTTGATTCAGAATATCCCCATCTTGATCTGAACCCAGAATTGGGGCGGGTAAGGTGGTTAATTGTGCCTCTAATGCTTCATGTTTTAAAGATTCCCATAATTTAGGATCAAAATCTTTCCATTTCATAAACCCAAAGGTTTCTCGGAATAACCCTGGTGCAATATTTAAAGCTTTTAAACTGGCTTCTATGGGTAAAGTTCCTGACCCACATAACGGGTCTAAAAACGGTAAATCAGGATGCCATTCTGCTATTTCTAATAACGCAGATGCTAAACTTTCTTTTAAAGGGGCAAGTCCAACGGCGGGACGATATCCCCGGCGATGTAAACTGCTTCCAGAACTATCTAAACTTAAAATTCCGTGATTTTCATGGAGATGAAGATTAATCCATAAATCAGGATTATTAAGATTAATATCAGAACGTTCCCCAAATTCTGAACGCTGTTGATCAATAATGGCGTTTTTAACCTGAAGAGCGGTAAAGTGGGTATGGTTTAAGACTTCATTTTTGCCTGTACAATTAACAGCAAAGGTATTCAGAGGGGATAAATACTCAGTCCAATTAATATTTTGAACTTCCTGATACAATTGTTGGGCATTGGCACAGGAAAATTCAGCAATCGGGACTAAAACCCGAAATAGGGTTCTTCCCCAAAGATTAACTCGATAAAGAAGCTTGCGAGAACCTGTGAAATGAACTCCTGTAAATTCAGGACGAACATTTTCAGCCCCTAAACGTTCTAACTCTTGAGCAGCAATAACTTCTAAACCCTTGGCAACCGTTGCAAAATACTGGGTCATTCAGGAGACAATTTTGGCTTTTACTGTGTAACAATCCCAGAATCAAATTAAGCTTGATCCGGGTTGCTTCCTAATATTTTAGGGTTTTGACTTTATAGCCAAATTCCCATATATCCCCAGTCGCTAAACCAGGGAGAAAGAATTGTCATAAACCGAAAGCAATTCTTCAAAATTAAGATTTTTTGAAGAACGTATGTTTCCTTCTGATCAGAAAGGACACCGGCGACTGGCCGTGTTTCGTCTCGGTGTCCTTAGCTGGTTCGCTCCTCACACGCTTGTTACTCTACCCAAACCCGGTTCCCTTTGTCAACACCTAAAGTATTTTTTTTCCTGATGAAAGGTTTTTTGCCTACGCCAGCTTGATTTCTGGCGGATGAGTCTTGTTACCCAACCCCTTAACTTAACGGTTTGTAGATTAACTGTATAAAATTCCACAAAAACTTCTAGGATAAGTTGAGACAATCTTAAATTAAGTGAGTAATCGATAATTCAGTGATTGATATTCTCTGGCTGCTGGTCTGTTCGGGCTTAGTCTTTTTGATGCAGCCCGGATTTATGTGTTTAGAGTCGGGTTTAACCCGCTCCAAGAATAGTATCAATGTTGCAGTCAAAAATTTTGCCGACTTTGGGATTTCCGTAGCCCTGTTTTGGGCTTTTGGCTATGCCCTGATGTTTAGTAAGACACCCACAGGAGGAATTGACCCAGGATCTTTCTTTTTTGACACCACCTCTTCTCCAGGGGTAGCGGCTTTTTTTCTATTTGAAACCATGTTTTGCAGTACCGCCACAACTATCGTTTCAGGGGCATCGGCGGAACGCATGAAGTTTGGGTCTTATCTCTTGGTTGCTGCTTTAACTTCTGGAATGATTTACCCCATTTTTGGTCATTGGGTGTGGAATGGACTAGAAATCAATCAGGTAAGGGGATGGTTAGGAGAAAAGGGCTTTGTCGATTTTGCTGGGTCTACTGTTGTTCATAGTATCGGGGGATGGGTTTCTCTGGCGGTTGTGTTGGTTATTGGGCCACGAATTGGACGGTTTTCCCTCGATCAACTACCCCAACAAATGCGGGGATCAAACCTTCAGTTGTCTGTGTTGGGGACAATGTTACTGTGGTTAGGATGGTTAGGATTTAACGGGGGAAGTTATCTACATTTAGATGTTGGCGTGGCTTCGGTTATTGTCAATACGGTTCTAGCCGGGACGTCGGGGATGTTAATCGGGGCTATGTTGGGTTGGCTACTGCATGGCCGGCCGGAAGTAGAACTGATTATTAATGGTTCTTTGGCTGGTTTAGTCGCAATTACGGCGTCTTCCCCGGTGGTTTCGACTCCCATAGCCCCCATCATTGGAGGAATTGGGGCGGGGGTCATGGTGTTAGTCTCCCTAACCCTACAACGATGGCAGATTGATGATGCTGTAGATGCCATTGCGGTTCATGCAGGCGGTGGGGTATGGGGAACTTTAGCGGTGGGTCTGTTTGGTAATCTAAGTTTACTCAATACGGGCTTGTCTCGCGGTCAACAAATACTGGTTCAAGCTTTAGGTGTTGGGGTGTCTTTCCTCTGGGGATTTGGCTTGACCTGGGTAATTTTATACACCATCAATCGTTACTTTCCCCTGCGAGTCTCCATTGAAGCAGAAACAACCGGATTAAATATTTCTGAACATGGGGCCAAAACTGAGGTTTATGATTTGTTTGAGGTTATGGAGTATCAAGCTCGTACCCAGGACTTTAGGCGACGGGTTCCCGAAAATCAATTTACAGAAGTCGGTCAAATAGGCTTTCGATATAACCAAGTGATGCAAGCTTTGGAGGATGCCTTAATCCAAACCGAGGCTATCATTCACAATGCAACGGATGCTATGATTACCTTTTCCAACCCAACGGGAAAGATTTTAACAGCCAATCCCAGTGCAGAAGAAATATTTGGATATCCGGCCACAGAATTAATTGGAATGTCAATATTATATCTGTTTGATTGGCCGACTTCCGAGGTCACTGAACAGCAAACTTTGTTAGAAAAATGGTTATTACAAGGCCGTCAAGCGGTTATCGGTCGTCGAGCTAATGGGTCTTGTTTTCCTTTGGAAGCTACAATTAATCAGGCAAAATTTGGCTATCAATCTTTTTTTATGGGAACTTTTCGGGATTTATCTGCCCATAAACAAGCTGAGGAAGCTTTACAACAAGCTGAGGAACGGTTAAAGACTTCTCTGGAGTTAAAACGAAAAAATGATCAACTTAAAAATACGCTGAGAGAACTCAAAAAAACTCAAGCTCAGTTAATTCAAGGTGAAAAAATGTCGAGTTTAGGTCAACTGGTTGCCGGAATTGCTCATGAAATTAATAATCCGGTTAATTTTGTCTATGGTAATTTAATTCATGCTGCTAACTACACCCGTGATGTTCTGAATTTATTGGAAACTTACCAACAAGAATACGCCCATCCTAGTCCTAAAATTCAGCAAGAAATTGAATCAATTGAATTAGAATTTCTCAAAGAAGATTTTCCTAAAATTGTAGAATCAATGCAGGTCGGAGCCGACCGGATTCGGGATATTGTTCGGTCGTTGCGAACTTTTTCCCGTCATGATGAGGCGGAACTCAAGCCTGTTAATATTCATGATGGGTTAGACAGTACCTTGATGATTTTGAAGAGTAAACTCAAACCCCAAGGGAAGTTAACGGGAATTGAGGTCGTCAAGGACTATGGGAGTATTCCTTTGATTGAGTGTTATCCAGGGCCTTTAAATCAGGTGTTTATGAATCTGATTAATAATGCTATTGATGCTCTGCACGATTCAATGATCCAAGATAAATTTTCTTTACTATCCTG
Organism: Planktothrix sp. FACHB-1365; assembly: GCF_014697575.1. GTDB lineage: Bacteria > Cyanobacteriota > Cyanobacteriia > Cyanobacteriales > Microcoleaceae > Planktothrix. Next base: position 44,024 of record NZ_JACJSC010000039.1, read on the forward strand.
CGATAAGTCCCTAATTCAGCCTCAAATTGTAATTCGTACCCTATCAACACACCATCAACGAATTTTGATAGAAATTTCTGATAATGGTTTGGGGATTCCTAAAGAAATTCGGTCTAAGCTATTTGATCCTTTTTTTACAACCAAACCCGTCGGGAAAGGCACCGGTTTAGGTTTGTCCATTAGCTATCAAATTATTGTCGAACGCCATAAAGGTCAAATTTGGTGCGAGTCCCAATTAGGGGAATATACTAGGTTTCTGATAGAAATTCCGGTGAAACAGGGGGAGGGGATGAGAGGACAAGGGGATGAGGAAGCAACTGTCAAGACTTCCTCTGTAAAAAAAATGTGATGTTTCACGGCCAAGAATCGAGTTAAATTAGATACAGAGGTGCGTCGATGTTTCTGTTGTAGAGACGCGCCATGGCACGTCTCTACAGGGCGGTCTGTACTAGACAGGCTAATTCGGTTCCTGACCCCGCGAGAAGAACCTGCTTTTACAGCAATAGACGCACCGCAAGAAGCTTAAGTCTTGCTTGTTGAGGTAAATCATTAGCAGCAACAGCCGCGACCCTCAATCAACGTTGCTCTGCTACAGTCTACTTCAATGATTCCCTATAAATTAAGTGTTGATTTTCTTGAATCTTACCTTGTTGATTAAAAAGGAGTATGCAGCAGATGGTGTTAACCACCGCAACCCAACATCCTATCGAGAATTATTCTAAACTTAAAAAAACCCATCCGAAAGCCCATAATCATTATCGGTTTCAAGACTTCTTCAGCTTTGACTCATCAACAGGTACGGTCACGGACTGGAATGAAATGCGAAACATCTTTACCAGTGAGGACTTTATTATTGGTTTAGTGGAGGGATTAGAAGAGGAAGTTGGCAACGCTTCATCCGTGATTATGTACACTATTGGAAAGGAATGGGGGGTTAAGGATGCAGAGTTTTTCCAACACTGGTATGAAGCCGAGTTTGGTCAAAGTATCCGACAATCTAACCTGATGTTTTTATTAGAAACTTGGTGGTGGCCCTTCACGTCCCAAGGCTGGGGACGTTGGGAAGTCGATATGAGCGATCGCAAACACGGCTGTATTTTCATTAACTTATTTGACTCGGCTGTTGCTCGTAGTTTAGGAGACATAGGAAAACCAGTTTGTCATATTTATGCTGGATTATTTGCCGGATTTTTTAGCAAATTAGTCAAAAAAAGTCTCAGTTGTATTGAACTGCAATGTTATTCCATGGGGGAAACTTATTGTAAATTTCTCTTAGGAAACCCTGATCGCATTGATGCGGCTGGTTTCTGGTTAAACGAAGGCGCAACGGCCAGAGATATTCAACGGAAATTACAAGATGGAGTCGTCCTACGATGAAGAATCAAAATGCCTGGATGAGTGAGTCGGTTCAGGACTTTTTCAGTAACCTCAACTGGCTAGGTACACCCTCACGGGTACTACAAAATGGTCATTCTCCGACTTCATCCCAGATGAATTTAACGTTATCGGTCAGCGATTTTTTTCAAGGAATTGATTGGGAAGGGGTTCCTCAAGTGGGGGTTATGCCGATCTCCTCTTCTTCCTCTACTCCCGTTTCCTTGGATGATCCTGATGTCACCATTGAGGATTTAATGGGATTATTTTAAACACAAAAGCCGTCCACCCTGGGAAATAGGGGAGCATCAACGATGGCTTTTATTTCCTCTTCGTAAAATTTTCCATCAAATTCATGAACTTGATCAAATCTGTATGCAAGCCGAATTAAATGAGTTATTAGTTCAAGCGGAAAATCGCTATCTTCAAACAGAAGAATTAGTGGGTTTTAAAAGTTATGCAGAAACTTTAGCCCAGCGATTAAAAATTTATGAATTCCTTCGGGATCGAGAAATAGCTATTTTCCAACCGATTGCGGATCAAATTTCTAGCCAATTTCCTCACGAAAAGGAAGAACGATTAGAAGAAATTTTACAGCAATGGATTCTGATTCTTCGTCATAGTGCAATGGCAATGTTATTAAATGATTCCGAATATCTTCAGCAACGAGTTATTGAGTGGTTATCGGGTTTAGTAAAAGCTCATAATACCCAATCAATTGATACTCAAATTTATCAATTGCTTACGACTCGTTTAAATGAATTAATTTCTCCAAAAGCCACGGTTTTCCTGCAACCTTTCTTAGAACAAATCAAAACAAACTTACTAGAAGGAGGAACCGAGAAATCGTAAAACCTGGGAAATTAACGGTTTTTTCTTTGCATTTATTCCTCTGTTTGTCAACGGTTAACGGTTAATTGTCAACTGTCTATACAGCCTGTTTTATTATGATTGAAATCACCAACTTACTGAGTAAGCCCCAACTTCCGGGTAACTATTTCGCCTACAATGCTTATATTAAAGGAGACTTAGAACTAGGTTTACTAGAAAATCGTCTTGGTTCCCGTCTATTGGGGCTTCCCTTAACCCTACTTCAGGCAATCTATACTGGGTTAGAACAAGAAACAGGTCAAGCTACCCCCTTAGTTTTATTCAACTGTGGTCGTTGGTGGGGAAAAAACTTTTATGTTCGCTTTTGTGAAGAAACCAGCGAATATTATGGTAAAGCTGTGGCCCAGATGGAAATGATTGAATTCATTCAGTGTTTACAACAATGTTGGAAAACTCATGGATGGGGAACTTTTGATTTAGATGCACGCTATACTAACACGGGATTTCTAATCCTGATGACTAAAAATTCACCTTTTGCCAGCGCGGCTTCCCCTGTGCCCCAGCACCCCGCTTGTTTTTTAGAAGCTGGAGTTTTTAGTTCCTTTTTTAGTCGATTAACCGGACGGGATCTCCATTGTGTTCAAACCACCTGTGAATCAATGGGAGCAGATTGTAATTACTTTATTCTCGGTTTAAGTAATCGTTTACAAGCCGTAGAAGCTTGGGTTGATGAAGGAAAAGATCATGAAACGATTCTGAAACAACTCTGTGAAACATCATGAGGAAGGAATAACCCGTTGATAGGCGAATTATTTTAGGTTAAACCCATGGATGCTATTGAACTGCTGAGTCGATATGCAGATGGAGAACGGGATTTTAAAGGTGCCAATCTGCGAGGGATTATTTTGAGCAGCAATTCTTATCGGCCTAATGCGGTACCGACTCTGGGTTTAACTAATATTCGAGAACCCCAAAATCGACCTCATCTAATTGGTGCAGATTTAAGCAATGCTGACTTAAGCGAAGCCCATCTCTGTTTGGTGAATCTGAGTAAAGCGAATTTGACCGGAGCTAATTTAGCAGGAGCAAATCTTAGTGGAGCGAGTCTGAGTGGCACAATCTTAACGGGGACGAACCTGAGTCGGGTTAACCTCGAAGGTGCTCACCTGAATTGGGCAAATTTGCAAGAAGCCGACCTCAACCATTGTAATCTCAAAAGTGCAGATTTTAGTTCTGCAATTCTGATAGAAGCGGTTTTGACTCAAGCCTGTTTGATCAAAGCTTATTTAATTAAAGCTAATCTCCGTCAAGCCATCTTAAAAAACACGGATTTAACCCAAGCGAATTTGAAAGATGTAGACTTATCAGGAGCGGATTTGTGTCAAGCTACTATTGTCCGAGCGAACTTAAGTGGCGCGAATTTAACGGGGGCTGATTTAACGAAAGCTCAAATGTTAAAAACCAATTTAAGACACGCTGATTTAACAGACGCTTTTTTGAATTCTGCTACTTTATTAGAAGCGGATCTCAATGAAGCTAATTTGAGCCGAGCTAACCTGAGTAAAGCAAATTTGAGCAAAACCTATCTGCGGAATGTGTGTTTAAATGGAGCTCATTTAAGCGGTATTAATTTAAGTGGTGCTGATTTAGGTGGAATTGATTTAAGGCAGAAATTATTAACAGGAATTAATTTAGCAGGAGCTTATTTAAGCGAAGCTAATTTAGCAGGAGCCTTACTCATGGATGCTAATTTAAGCGCAAGTAATTTGAGCTCGGCGAACTTAATTCAAGCTTGTTTAATTAATGCTGACTTAAGAAATACTCATCTTACTAATGCCAATTTGACAGAGGCTAATTTAATGGGGGCTAATTTGAGTAAGGCTGATTTAAGAGGGGCAAATTTGAAAGGAGCAATTTTAGCAAATGCGGAAATTAAGGGGGCACAGCTACAGGGTGCTATCTTACCCAATGGAAAAGTTTACAAATGATTTAAAGTCTGAAAAATTCATGATGTTCTTTTTTTGCACAAAATAGCGAGATTAAGTTCAATCAGAGGAAAAAATACATTTTTTTCCTCTGGTGTTAAATAATCTTCCAAGACATCGGACATGGCTTGGTAAGTCAATTCAGTAATATCTTGGACTTTAAACGCTTGTAAAATTGTTGCGAACCAAGTTAATAAGCGTTCCTGTAAATAATCAGGATCATTTATTAATAAAATCATGGCCGAATATCGTAAAACTCGGATCGTATCTAAACGCCATTTTGAGGTAAAATTAATAGATCCTTTCATAAAAATTTGAGGATTAGTTTTGATGAGTTTATGGTGTATTTTTTGAAGAATTATAGGTTCATACTTTTGAAGTTTTTGATAGGCACTAATCCGGTATCGAAAAGTCTCCAAATAAGACTTTAAAAATTCTAATTCTTCGGGTGTCGCATAACGACCATCAGCCTCAACACTCAAACGTTGTAACTCAGTTAACATAAATAAGAATTACGAAGGTATAAATATCGCCTATAATCTGTTAACAGTTATTCGTTAACAGTGAATAGTTAATCGTTGTTGCCTATTGCAAGAGTCTCCATTACAAAACTGCTTATTCCCTATTAACTGATAACTGATAACTGTTAACTGATAACTGATTAAGAGGCATCATCTTTAGCGTTACGAGTTCGAGCTAAATATTCGCCAACTTGCAAACGAGTATCTTTCAACTGATTCACAATAGATCGAGTAATCAATTTTCCCGTTTCCACCACAACTTGCCCCGTAATCGGATGCAGCAGTTCTTGTTCTGCTCGCCGTCCAATCAGTGATTCTACATCTTCGATGGCATCAATATACATCCCCGAAGGTAATTCAACAATAATTCCTTCCCCAATCACATGAGCTTGACAAGCTAAACGGGAATTGGGTTTGGCTGTTGTAATTACTTCCAAGGTTCTTTGTTCACGACGGCTGACTTTAGATAAACCCTCCATGCCATCTTTAATGAAAACATGGCAGGTTGCACACATTCCTCGTCCTCCGCATTCTTTCAGAACGTGCAGTTCCTTAGTCATTAATGCCGAAAGCAAATTAGAATTAGTCTTAACTGCCATTTCTTCGGCAATTGGTTCTAGTCGAAGTATTTTAGCCATTTCCAGTAAAAATTAAATTAGAGAACCCACTGAGCAGAAAGAATGTAGACTGCACAACTGAACCGCTCAATTCAGGATAACAGGAGCGTTAACTCCTTAAAATCGCAGCACAATACCGCGAATTTAGGCTTTAGAACGATGCAGTTCACCTTGAGGCTCTTTCACCCAAATTGCATATCCCTTTGGGGTTTTTGTAATTACCGTGCTGTCTCCTCCAGTTCCTAGTTTAGCCACAATTTCTAAGGTTTTATCAGCACCTTCTACCGCTTTAAAAAAGCTGTAGTATTCCTGATCAACACAAACCCCAGGAACCGGTTTTTCTAAATCCGGTACTTTGATTTGGCAGGTTCGATATTGGCTTTGAGATTGTATGATTTTAGTAGGGGCAGGCCCCTGCTGTAGTTTCGTAGATTCCGATTCAACGGGAGAAAACATAAGCACTCTTCATCGCTGGCTAACGGATTAATGGGTCAGTAATGCCTATATTTTAGGTATACTTTAATACTATCGGAAATACCGTTAATGAGGTGGTCTAAAATACACCATGCAGGCTTCTCGATACCGAATTTTGGGGTTAGTAGGACAAGGCCAGTTTGGTAAAGTTTACTGTGCCAGTGATCGTCGCACTGGACAACTGGTGGCTCTGAAGGAATTAAGTCATCAGCGCGCACCTACTCACCAATTCTTGCAGGAACTGTGGTTCATTATTAGTCTACAACATCCCCACATTGCTGCTTGTCTCGGTTTAGAACATATCCAAACCGGACGTTATTTGGTCATGGACTATTGCGAGGGGGGAACTCTGCGCCATCTTCTTGAACAACAGGATTCTCTGCGACTACAAGAAGCGTTAAACCTGATCATTGGTGTTTTAGACGGTTTACACTACGCTCATCAACGGGGTATTATTCATTGTGACATTAAACCTGAAAATATCCTACTGACTCTACAATCCCAAGGATGGTCTTCAAAATTATCAGACTTTGGAATTGCCCGTCGTCTGCCCCTCGTAGGCAAATTATCTATTGCCCAAAAAGCCTCCACCTTTACCGGAGGATCTCCAGCTTATATGGCCCCAGAACGATTTTATGGCCTTTATTCAGCCCGATCCGATATTTATGCGGTTGGAATTGTCTTATTTGAACTGTTAGTTGGAGATCGTCCCTTTCATGGTTTACCCGGTGAGTTAATGTGGGCGCAGTTAAATCAACGGTTGCAGATCCCTAACGAGATTCCTGAAGCGTTACAAGCTATCATTCAAAAAGCTTTAGAAAAGCTCCCGGCTCGTCGCTACAACACCGCAGAACAAATGGCAGAAGCCTTACGCGAAGTCATTGTTCATCCCCAAATCCAAAGCCTTGCTGATTTTATTGTTCCTTGGAAAAACTCCGATTTACCGACTAAAAATCCTACCCAATTAGCAGGAGTCTATACCTCTGTTTCTCCTCTGATCTTACATCACTCTATCTCTTTGCCCTCGGTTCATCAATCTAAATTCCCCTTCAATTGTATTGCCAATTTTCCTTATCTTTATACAGGATTTGGTCAGGCTTTAGAAATTTGGTCTATCCCCCAAGATTTATCTCCATCGGTTCAGCAAGTTGCTATTTCTTCTCAAGAAAAAATTCAATTTCCTGAACCTATTTTGGGGATGCTTCCCCTGGGAAATGGCTGCTGTGTTTTAACTCCAAACCGAATTTATCACTGCACTCCTTTTCAAAAAAAATCTCAATCTTTGTTAAATCTAAGTTCAATTCAATCCTTACAATCTAATCATCAGCAATCTCCTATCTCTCCTGACTTTTCCGGGGAAAATGAAGATTCAACCTCTGTCATAAAAACCTTTTCTCCCGATTTATTATATAAAATTGCGATAGAACCCAATAGTCGCTATATGGCTTTAGCATTTTCAGGACAATTACGATTTTATTCATTAACCCAAAAATTAGACTATCTTGTTCTCAAACCCCTGAAAAAATTATCCCTAGCGGTATCTCAAGTTCCCGAAATTTTCTTCTTAGATAACAGACATTTACTCTGTGTTTGGTTAAACTTTAAACAACAAAACTTTCATATGTTCAGGGTCTATACTCGCCGAGGAATGCCCATTGGAAATCTTAAATTATCTATTCCTTTAAAGCAACTTCTACCTACTCCTCAACCCTATACTTTATTAGGGCTTGGACTTGATGATCAACCTTACCTTGTTCTCTTACGTTTAAAACCCCTGAGTGTCATTCGCATTCCTTTAAGTTCTCCCCCAACTGTTGCTTGCGCTACCTCTTGGGGATATGTTATAGCAGATCAAGAAGGAAAATACACCTTTTTTGATTTGGAAGGGAATTTAATCAGTTATGATTTTGGCCCTGTTAATCCTAAATCTCTAGCTTTCTGGGGAAAAACGGGATTAGCCATTGTTACTTATACCCAACAACAAGGTTATCTACATTTTGTAAAATCTGTTAATTTTGAAAGAGACTTATGAATAACAACCCTTTGATTCCGTCAATGAATTCCCCCGATCAAACTTTAATTAAATTTAAAGATCCTGTCTGTTTTAATTTAGTTCCTCCCTCTCCTGAAATTTCCGCCCCTGTTATCCAGGCTATGCAAGAATTAGTTCAAATTATAGCTCATTTGCGATCGCCGAACGGGTCATGGCCTATTGATTTACCCCAAACCCCTGAAAACTTAATTCCTTATGTTACAGAAGAAGTTTCTGAAGTTTTAGCGGCTTATCAAACTCACCCAATCTCTGCTTCTAATATTCAATCCGACTTTTTTCCTAAAAAAGACAGCAATATTCAAACTCCTGTTATTTTATTCTTTAATACTTTAATTTCTCAGTTATTATGGAATTTTGCACAAACCTCTTATCAATTTATGCGACTTTTGACGGGAATTAATGCAGAAATTTTATTACCCCATCAAGATTGGACTCCCGGAAAATTAAGATTAGTTGCTAGTCTCATCATTAAAACTGAAAATCTCCAAAGTTCTATTGATTTAGCAACCAGTGATTCCCCACCTCCCCTAATTACTTCAGAAGCTTATCTTCAATCTAATGATTGTTCTTTTTGCCAAAATCCTTTGGAAGTTCAATTTTTTTTACGACAAATCACGCATCACTTTCAAGATAATTTTCAAGGGTTTAATCTCTTGAATCATCCTATCCAAGCTGAATTTTTATCCCCTAACAGTCAATGGGAACCCATTGAAATGAGTATAGAAATAGGATTTCAATTTATTCCTGATCCTAAAACATCCGAAGTGAGTCCCTTTGATTATTTTTTAGAAAATGACTCTATAGATGAAGAATTGTTTCAAAATACCCCCATTCAAGATGTTGAATATTCTATTTTAGCTTCTATTCCCCACTCTTCCTTACTCAAAACTCACGTTCGACTGACTGATCCGAATATTATTCAACCTTATATTCAAACCCAAATTAAATATTATGGATTACACGGACTACAACGAAAAAAACAGTTACAACTTACCGATTTTGTTAACTCTTCCTCGGAATTATCCTTAACTCTTGACTCCCAAACAGAAGAATTTGAATTAATCGAGTTAATTCAAATTGCTGATGAATTAGTTGATATAATTTACAGTCCTAAATCGCCATCTAGCTTAATTCGTCTTCAACCCGAAATTCCCTTAATCGATTTATCGCTAAGATTATTATGGCAAATCGTTAAAAGCAGTTATAATGTTATGCAATTAATGAGTGGGATTCAAGCCAAAGTCCTCCAACCTGGATTTTTATGGCAAACAGGGACATTAAGATTATTAATGGTTTTAAGTGCAGAGTTTTTAAGCGATTCCTGGGAATTGGATATTGCCACTAGCCAACCTCTTAAATTTGATTTAAAACCCATTATTCCTGAATCTATTATTCAATCTGATTGGAGTGAATGGTGTCGATCTCCTCAATCCCTAGTTGTTTTAAAATTACAAGTCATTAATTTATTAGAAACTCTTCCTGAACTCCAAAGCTGGATGAAAGGAGTTAAAATAGATTGGGGTAATCCTAATGAGGATTTAGAATTATCCACCAATTGGCAACCTGGATTAGCTCAACTCAGCCTTGATTTTGAGTGGATTCCTGCACAGCCCAGTTCCCCAGAATAAATACCCTGATCTTTGGATTTTATATATTCACTTGTAGATATTAACCAATGTATATTTACGCTTTTTTGAAAACACCCACATCACCCCTCAAGCTTCCTCAAGGGATTAAGGGTTCTTTAGAAATTATTAGTGATCAAGGATTATCTGCTCTTGTAGAACCCAATTTACAAGCCGAAGATCTCCCTGATACAGATGAACAATTAATGCAAGCCGTTGTCACTCATGATCAAATCACCTGTACCATTTTTCACCAAACTTCTCTGTTACCCGTCCGTTTTGGCACCTGTTTCCGTTCAAAAACAGCCCTGTTGGAGCATTTAGTTTTATATCAACAAAACTATTTAAACAAATTAGACCAACTCGAAGGAAAAGCAGAGTATTGTTTACAAGGAGTTCCCCTCGACCCGCCAGCAAACACACTCACTCAAACTAATCCTACGGACTTAACTCCTTTGCGCGGTCGGGATTACTTTTTAGCTAAAAAACAATTACATCACCATCAATTACAACAACAGCAACAGCAAACTCAACAATGGCAACAGTTACTTGAGGTATTGTGTCAAACCTATCCAGAAACCTATTTAGCCGATAGCCAACCCAATAGAGAACGAATCTATATATTGATGCCGGAGAGCAACGAATCCAAACTGCAAGAGCAACTAAAGCAATGGCAAAGCCAATATACTCATTGGCAACTCAGTCTGGGGAACGCTGTACCTCCTTATCATTTTTTGTAATAACCAGCTTGCATGGCCATTACAAGCTGATTCTTTCCAATCGTTCCATCTCCAGAAAGACAAGAGCAGCTAAAATCCTTGCCAGACAAGGATTTTCCCTGGTTCAAAAAAAAGTTAAGAAAAAGGGTTGACAAAGCCGAAGAGATTAGATACATTGGTAAATGCGCTTGAGAGACGAAAGAACCGAAAGCGCACCGAACCTAGAAAAAAAAATACGTTTGAA